>NZ_AP043691.1:0-32097 GCF_055392545.1 Acinetobacter sp. Ac8 | reverse complement strand
AAGTCATTGAAAGCTAAAATATTTACAGTTTGGTTACTTCGCGGTGCTGGTGTGCTTGAATCATTGTCATCGTTATCATTACAGCCTACCAATAAGGCCATTGCCAGACATAAAGATGTTGTCTTAAATAGTATGTTTAAAGTCGTCATTTTTTTATCAATTGATGAATTAAGATGCATAAAAAATACGCATAGAGTATGAATATTTGATGAAAATTGAAACTGAATCAAAATAGAATGATCTTTAAAAAATTAATGTTAAGATGATGGTAGATATGGATGACTAGAAGGAAGTAAATAAGGCAAAAATAAATATTAATTTTAAGGTTTTCATAAAAAATTCATGAATTTGCAATAAAGCAGTTACAAAATGTCCGGTGGATAAAATCGGTTATACATTAATAAATTAATCTTTTTTATTCATTTTAACTTTTTTACCCAGTATAAGAGTCAAGAATGACATCATTGCCCACTTTAGCTAGCTCAAACCAGCACAATTTAGAAACGTATATTAATAGAGAACTCTCTTTATTAGAGTTTCATAAACGGGTGCTTGCTCAAGCCAAAGATATTGAACACCCATTACTGGAACGTTTGAATTTTTTAATTATTTTTTCGCGTAATCTGGATGAGTTTTTTGAAATTCGTGTGGCAAGTTTAATCCAGAAAATTAGCTTGATGAGTCAGGCAACCGGACCAGAAGGTTTACCGTTAGTAGAAGTATTAAAGCAAATTTCCAAAAATGCTCATGAGGCGGTTGAAGAGCAATATAAAATCTTAAACTATACTCTGTTACCGCAACTCCAAGGCTATGGCGTTCATTTGGCACTGTTGCAAATAGGCTGACATGATAAGCTAAATATCTTATTTATTTCGAGATACAGCAGATGAATCCCTTCCACGGTCGGCACTTTCAAGGTGAAATCATTCTTTGGGCTGTTCGTTGGTATTGTAAATATGGCATCAGCTATCGTGAACTTCAAGAAATGCTCGCTGAACGAGGCATAAATGTGGATCACAGTACAATTTATCGTTGGGTTCAGCGTTATGCTCCAGAAATGGAAAAACGGTTACGCTGGTATTGGCGTAATCCTACAGATTTACATTCATGGCATATGGATGAGACTTATATCAAAGTGAAGGGGCGATGGACTTACCTGTATCGTGCAGTTGATCAACGGGGTCATACGATTGACTTTTACCTTTCCGCTAGACGGAACAGTAAATCAGCCTATAGTTTTCTAGGAAAGATCTTCAATACGGTGAAAAAATGGCAAATTCCACGGGTCATCAATACAGATAAAGCAGCGACCTATGGCCATGCTTTATCACGATTAAAGCGAGAAGGAAAATGTCCAGTAGATATTGAGCACAGGCAGATTAAGTATAAAAATAATGTCATTGAATGTGATCATGGTAAGTTAAAGCGGATCATCAGGGCCACATTAGGATTCAAATCTATGAAGACTGCTTATGCCACAATTAAAGGTATTGAAGTCATGCGTGCACTACGTAAAGGACAAGCATCGTCATTTTATTATGGTCAGCCTCAGGGTGAAGTGTGTCTAATCAACAGGGTTTTCGGTCTCTAAGCACTTTTTAAAGGGAACATCATCGACTCAAATCTCTATTTGCAACAGTGCCATTATCTTTGCCAACTCACCACAGGCTAAAGGTCGCGTAGAACGCGCGAATAGAACCCTTCAAGACCGTTTGATCAAGGAGATGCGTCTGGAAGGCATCAGTTCAATTGCCGAAGCCAATGCCTGGTTACCCTGCTTTATTGAGCATTTCAACCAGAAGTTCGCCAAGTGTGCGCGAAATTCAAAGAACTTACATCGTCCGCTAACAGAGTCTGATGCTGAGCTGGAGGATATATTCACCTGGCAGGAACCGCGTAAGGTCACGAAGAACCTCACCATCACCTATGACAAGTGTATTTATCTGCTTGAACCGACAGAGCTGAATCATAAGCTTGTTGGGCAATACATTTCATTTCTGGAGTACCCGGATGGCACTGTGGCGATCATGCATGAAGGACGGAAGATCAACTATAGTGTCTTCAATAAACTGGCTGGACTACAGCAGAATGAAGTGGTTGAGAATAAAAGATTAGGCTCGGTTCTGGCGCATATCCAGCAACAGCATGAAGAGTTGGAAAAACAAAATAAACGTTCCCGTCTCAAGAAAAGTATGCCGAGTCGTAAAGCTCAGAAAGCGGTTATTGAACAAAGAAATTTAAATCCTGTGCTTGACTCTTGCAGTTAAAAACAGGACATTTTAAATGGTTTATCGCATAGACATTTTAATTGGTGAATAACAACTTGATATTTCTCTTTAAATATCATTATATTAAAGCAAGCCGTTCTAGAATATAGGGCACCAGAGCGGCTTTTTATTGATTATTCATGTTCCACGCTTAAAATTCGAACAGTGTTTCATGATTTTTATAAGTTAAACTAAATTTAGTTGCTAATCCTAATAAGCTATTCACTAACTTGTAAATATCGGTATACCGCCTGACGACTAATCCCAAAAGCTTTCCCTAATGCCATTTTCGATGGATACTTCCCCTCCTTCCATGCTTGTCGTAAAGCTTCAGCTTGGTCAGGCTTTAGTTTATGCACCCGACCTTTGTACTTCCCCTGAGCAGAGGCGAGTTTTATTCCTTCCTTTTGCCGCTCTAAAATGATCTCACGTTCGAACTGTGCAAAAGCACCCATCATTTGAAGCATCAAATTATCCATCGGGGTGGATTCGGCTGTAAAAGTAATATTTTCTTTTACAAACTGGATGGCGATCCCTCGTTTGACCAGTTTATCTACTTCAGTGACCAAATCTTTTAGGCTTCGCGCAAAACGATCCATTGAATGTACAATCACCCTGTCCCCTTCCCGGACATAGTTCAACATTTCCTGAAATTTCGGTCGGTCGGTATTTTTACCCGAAGCTCGGTCAACAAAAATCCGGTCGATTTCAATTCCCTCAAGTTGACGTCCTGTATTTTGCTCGACTGAACTCACCCGGACATAACCTACTTTTTGACCTTTCACTCTTTCACTCCCCAATTGGATAAAAATGAACAATTTCGTAAATTATAAATCTTTAATATCAAAGTTACATGTTATATATGATTAAAAATCATTTAAATGATACATAAAATCCGGGACATTCTGAGTGTTGCTTTAGGGTGTACTCTAAATTTACATAACATCTCTTCTACGAAATGCAGTATTTGGCTTCATCCTGTTTCATGAGCTCATATTCTTGAATAGATTTTTTCAACTGCTCAACCGGAAGATAGAACTCATCCTTTTTTTCAGATTGTTGTAATAATTCTGTATTCATTTTTATCTCGAATTAGAAAACTAAAAATTACCGGCTGACGGGATCGCTACTTAACTGTAAACCGAAGAGTTTTTTGTCTCGATCTTCAGTTAAGTACTCACTAAGTTCAGCGAGTATTTTTTCTTTGTTTGCTTCATTTTCCATTTTTTTCAGCAAATAAGAACCGAGAAGAATTTTACGTCGAGTATCATCCTTCCGTTGTTGTTCTGTCGCTTTCTTTTTTTCTCTAGCTTCGATTGCCTGTTTTTGTGCTTTTAACTGATTTAACTTTTCTTGCTGTTTTGCAATTTTTTCATTTAAAACATCAATACTCATAACATTACCCATCCAAGGATTCTTCTCGATCATAAGCGCATTTGAACTTATGTTCAAGATGCTATATGATACTCAAAGAATCCCGTAAGGGCGCACTTTACCATTGAAAAAAATCTTCGATTTTTATTCAATGAAAGTACGGCAGGGGATTTCCCCTACAACCCCAAACCAATCCATCCGGATTGGTGAAATTCGAAATCGAATTTAAGAGCAACCGAAAATGGCAATCTATCATTTTTCAGTCAAAGCAATAAGTCGGAGCGATGGACGTTCAGTCGTTGCCTGTGCAGCTTATCGTAGCGGTGAAAAATTGGTATGTAACTATTATGGAAAAGAGCAGGATTACACACGAAAAACAGGCGTAGAACACACTCAAATCTATGCCCCAGAAAATACAAGAACCGACTTATTAAATCGTCAAACTCTTTGGAATGTCGTTGAGAAAGTAGAGAACCGCAAAGACTCAAATTTAGCACGAGAATTTGAAATCGCATTTCCGCAAGAGCTGAATGCAGAGCAACGGAAAGAAATGCTCAATGAGCTATGCCTGGAGCTTGTAAAAAAACACGGTGTAATTGTAGATGCCGCGATTCATGCTCCGCACAACAGTAGCGGAAGTGATGAACGTAATTATCATGCGCATATCATGTTCACAGGTCGTCAAATCGATCTAGGAACAGGCAACTTTGCAAAAAAAAGAAACCGCGATTTTAACAAAGAAAACTCAAGCGAAACTGTGAGCTGGTGGCGAGAAAAATTTGCAAGCATCGCAAACAAACATCTTGAGCAGGCAGGCTATGCTGCGACATTAGATCATCGTAGCTATGCAGATCAAGAAAATGGACTTGAAGCGACAACGCATGAAGGGCCCAAAGCGACTCAACTTCGCAGATTAGGTGTTACGACAGAAATTGCTTTCAATAATGATGCAATCAAACAGCGCAATGCTGAGAAAATTAAATCAGAACAATTATTAAAAGACTTAGATCAAGAAATTTTGGCGACAGCAAAATTGATTTCAGAAATTGATCAAAAAGGAACCCAAAACAGCATTTTAAGCGATGAAAAAATAGCTGATTTAAATAGTTTTGATCAAATTATTCAAAATAGCACCAGAATCAGAAGTGAAAAATCGATTTTTGATACGCTCGACTCAAGCATTTCTCAACTGAATCGATCTGAGCTGTTTTCACAGCTTGATAAGACGCTTGAAAATCATGCTGAGGCTGAAAGCAAAGCTGTACTTGAGCGAGAATCTGCTGTTAAAGCAGAGCGAGAAGCGGAGGCTGAAAGCAAAGCAGCCCTAGAGCATGATCGTAAAAACAGGGGGAATGATTTTAATTTTTAAAAGGAATCTCTCGAATGAACGAAATTCAAATTGCAGCAACACTCCAGGCCATGTCAGATAGTTTAAAAGCAATTTTCAATTTACTCGATGATGAAAAAAAACAACATATTGAGTTCCTGATTAAGTTAAATAATCAGGTAAGTGATTCTCAAACTGAATTGAAGCAAGATTTTCTTAATTTTCTAAGCAAAGTTGAACTGCAAGAATTCGCTTTAATTGTTAAAGACTCACAGCAAAATATCGAAAATCATCAAAAAAGCATTCTTCAATTCAATGCTGTAATCATGCAGATCAGACAAACTGCAATGCAATCACTCGAAAAACTAGAGCAACAACATTTAGATATTTCTCAAAAAATTACGAACAGCAGTGATGTGATAACAAACGAAATTATTAAGAATGTTGCGAACAGTGCAAAAGAAAGCGTGACGCAAAATTTTTTACTCCAGTTTAAAGAGCAGAATCAATCACTTATATTGAGTGCTGAAAAAGCGAATAAAGCGTTTATTACAAGCATTATAGAAATCTATAATCACATCAATAAAGAAGTCTCGACTGTTACGAGTAATCACCAAAAAAGACTTTCTCAGTTTGAAGCTGATGTTGATGCATTTAAAGAAAATATTAATATTGCGATCGACAGCGTAAAAGATTCTTTTGCAGAAGTTGAGGAATTAAATAAAGATCAGATGAAAAAACTTTATGAATCATCTATTAATTTTAGACAGCATGTTCTTGATAAACTGAATGCAGAAACACAATCTATTAATCGCATTTTTGAGGATGAAATTAATAATATTTCAAAAAATGTGCAGACAAATTGTGAAAATGTTTTAGATAAAATGGTTCAAACACAAGCTTTAGTAGATGAAAAAGCAAATGAAGTTAGTTCAAAGCTCAACACTAGTTTAACGACAACTGAAAAAATCATAGAGAAACAAACGGCTTATCACAAAAAACTATGTAACAATTTGAATTTCAAATATTTTTCACTTAACACAAATTCTCTTTTAGTCGTTGCTTTTATTGTGTTAAGCGGACTATGCATTTCAACATTGATTCAAAATGGACGTCTGGAAAAAGATAATTTGATGCTTGAACAGCAGAATAAAAAACTGAACGACGACGGTGTATTACTGATTAAAATAAGAAATGAATCAATTGATCTCACTAAAAAGTCAATTTCGGACGTAAAAAAGAAATTTCCAGGCCTTAAAGTGACTATTGATTGCAAAGCACTTGATTAGTACATTCAAATTGTCACTGTTTGCGTTCTAAGCACGTTAGAACGCATTGGCTCCCCAAACATTAAAAAAAAGTAAATCGAGCTTAAATCGCTTTTTATACGCATTTAAGCTTATATCGTTAGCGAGTGTTTACGAGCGCCGAGATAACATAAAAATTCGCCCAGTTCTTCTCTGATTACAGGCTCCCTATCCATCAATCACGGTCAGTATAGAGCATCCCGGATGGGTGCGAATGGATGATATTTAAACTTTGTCGAGCGAAGCGAGCAAAAAAGTACTATGAGCGAAGCGAATTCCGAATTGCTTTTGCTTTTTCTTAAATTCACGGAAACATGAACCAAAAAATTGCCCCTAGAATCGAGCGAAAGCGAGATTCAATAGAGTTTGAGCGTAGCGAAAACCAAGGGCAATTTTTCAATTTACTCTTTTTTATTATTTTAATACTTTTAAAAGATTTTAAGCCTTCTGAAACCCTTATATAGCAAGCTTCTTCAGCTTTTAGTATGGACAGATTCCCGCTATACATGGACAGATTCCCGCTATACATGGACAGATTCCCGCATCAATATGGACAGATTCCCGCACTGTTGACATCAAAGATGGACAAATATATATTTGTCCATAATAATTTAAAGTTACTATCAATATGCTTAAAAATAATTTGATCGTAAAATCAAATCAGGTGATTGAAGCGTCTTATACTCTTACAACAATAGAACAACGATTAATTCTAAGTGCCATTGCTCAGGTGCCAAAAGGTGAGGAAATATCAGACGATGTTTTATACCCTTTGACTACCAAAAATTTGGTCAAACTCGGTGGAGATGGAAAAGCTTCACACAAAGAGTTTAAGGATGCCGTAAACCGTTTATATGAGCGATCTATCGTACTTCGGGATGGTGATGAGTCTGACTCATTTAGATGGATTCAAGAGAAAGTATTTAAGGAGTCTACAGTAGCTTTTATTCGCTTCTCAAAGCCCATATTGCCATTTTTATCTAATCTGAAAGCTGAGTTCACTAAATACTTAGAATCCGACATTGTTGGTATGTCTAGTCCTTACTCTATTCGTTTCTATGAACTAATAATGCAATACCGTAGCGTCGGCCATCGTGAAATAAGCCTTGAAAATCTTCGTTGGATGTTCCAGCTACAAAATAAATATCCTGTTTGGGCTGACTTAAAAAAACGAGTTATTGAGCAGGCAATCAAAGAAATTAATGAGCATAGCCCTTACAACCTTACTATTGAGCCAAAACGGACAGGACGCAAAATCACAAGTATTGTTCTTAAATTTCAAGATAAAAAATCATTAAAAACACCAAAAGAGTCAACAAATAATCCGCTTTTTGAAACTCAGAGAAATAGGGATTTTGTCGCCCCTAACATCCAAATCTTTAGCCATGCTCTGAAAAATCCTGAAAAAGCTAAAGAAAGCGATTTAGGGCATAGAGCAAGTAGGATTACAGGGTTAATCATGTCGAATGGTTTAGCAGATCGATTTAAGCAAGGTAATGAATCAATTATAGGCATGATGAAACGTATCAAAGAAGAAATTACAACTCATACAACAGCAAATCAATGGGAAAACAAATTGAAAGAATTTGGCGTGGTTTTTTAGTCATGACCAAATAATCTCAAGACACAATTATTTGCATTGGTAGAAATACTTTGAGATCTACAACAATTTGAAGAGTTTAATAATGCCTAAATTTACTGTTGCTGAATTAGCTAAAAAATATGGGATCGCTCGTACATCTATTTATGATCGTATGAAGAATGGTTCTATCAGTTATGAAATTGATGCTAAGAATCGAAAAGTCATTGATTTTAGTGAAATGCAACGTGTTTACGGTACACCTGACAGTAAGGCTTACAGTCAGCCTGACAGTACGCAAACTGACAACACTACAATAGAACTGTACAAGCAGTTAATTGAAGAATTACGACACGATAAGTCAGTTGCTGAAGAACGTGAAAGACGTATGTACAAAGAGATTGACCAACTTAAAGATAAGATTGACAGCCTCACACTTTCACTCGGATATACCCCAAAAGAGATTCAGCCTGACAGTCAGCCTGACAGTCGGAATGAACAAACCCGTACAACCACAGACTTACAAGAAATCGTACATATTGAACAAGTTCAACCTATCGAAAATAAACCCATTCAACAAACGTCTAAGATACAACCAGAACCTAAAAAGCGAGGCTTATTTGGTCGAGTTTTACAGGCTGTTTTGAGTGATGATTAAAGGGCTATTGTTGAAAGTGACTAAACAAACTTGTGGAACATTGTTCAAATATTAGGCGTGAAACATGAGAAATCATAAAAAAAGCCCAAGTACGCATACTTGGGCTTTTTACTATGCGATAAGACTATGATTTATATAAAATAAAAAGAAGCATTTCGTATAAGGTGTATTATGTTAATTTTAGGAAAACTTAACTTAATGCTTTGATTTAACACTTAGTTCATCACAACTATATTGATCTAAATAGGAGCTATCTTTGTTTGCTAAATAAGATTCCGTCTTAGAAATATCTCTACCTTTACTTCGTAGAAAAGTAAGCGTCCGCTGAACACACCTTATGAATTCATCCTATAAGCCTTAATTTAGTCCCCACTTAAAAACAAGTGGGGACTAAAATTTATGACTACAAATCACCAGACATCCATCGCATCTCTTGCGAAAAAACGAAGAACATACAGTGCTGAATTTAAACAGCAGATCGTTCAGGCTTGTAAAGCACCGGACGTTTCAATTGCTTCGGTCGCTTTGCAACATGGATTGAATACAAATCTTGTATCCAAATGGATTCGCTTAATTGATGGTAAGCCAGGGAATGATCGCTCACCACTACCGAATAAACCTGCATTTATTGCCTTATCTTGCTCTGCACCATTAGATCCTACTCCTACTGACATGTTAACGGTTCAAATTACTTTACCCCACTCAAAAGCAGAAATTGGCTTGAAATGGCAGACATCAGAAATACCTGCCTTGGCAGAATTACTCAAGGCACTTGCAACATGATCCGCATTGATGAAATCTGGTTGTCTACTCAGCCCATGGACATGCGTGCAGGTATGGATACGGCCATGGCTCAGGTGGTGAGAGCCTTTGGCTACATCAAACCGCATTGTGCTTACCTGTTCTGTAATAAACGTGGCCATCGCATGAAAGTGCTGGTACATGATGGACTGGGCATCTGGCTGTGTGCCCGGCGTTTGGAACAGGGTAAATTTCACTGGGCTCAAGTTCACCAAGGTGAAACCGTGGCCCTCAGCCCGGAACAGTTACAGGCATTAATCCAAGGTTTGCCCTGGCAGAGAATTGGATTGCAGCAAGTGGTGAATATGCTCTAAACCAAGCTCGACCATTCTGCCATCCTCCAAACGTTCTATTTCATTATCTTCATGACCTCAGGCATACTGCGGTCATGAATACGCTGCCTGACTTAAGCCAACTGACCCATGAACAACTGCTGGAATTCACCAGACAGTTGGCGCTGCAGCATCAGTCTCTAGCACAATCAAACCAGCAATTAGATGCCAGAGTTCAACATCTTGAAGTCACCAATCAGCAATTAGATTCTAAAGTTCAACATCTTTCTATTCTCAATCAAAAATACGAGCATGAGCTCGCACTATTTAAACAGCACAAATTTGGCAGTAAAAACGAACATCTCACCGCAAAACAAATCCATCTGTGGGACGAAGCGGTTGAAGAGGATATCGCAGCAGTTGATTTGGAACTGGAGCGGCTGAATGCAGATAAAACCGATGCAGCGACACAGAAAGCCAAAACCAATAAACCTAAACGTCGACTGCTACCCGATCATCTACACACCATCCGTATTGAGCATGAACCTGCATCAACCCAATGCAGTTGTGGCTGCCAGTTACGTCGTATCGGCGAAGATATCAGTGAAAAACTGCATTTCAGACCGGCACAGTTCTATAAGGAACAGCATGTGCGTGGCAAATGGGTCTGTGATCAGTGTGACACCCTGACTCAGCAAGCGATGCCCGCCTATGTGATTGATAAAGGCATTGCTTCACCTGAACTGCTCAGCCATGTGCTGGTATCGAAGTATGCCGATCATTTGCCGCTGTACCGTCAGCGCCTGATCTATCAGCGGGCGGGCATTGATCTGTCCAGATCTACTTTATCTGACTGGATTGGTCGCTGCGGTGTGGAACTGGAACCTCTGGCGAATGCCTTAAAACAGGTGGTGCTGCAACAGCGGGTGATCCATGCCGATGAAACACCAGTCACCATCATGCGGATGGGTGATGATGAGAAAAAACCGAAGAAAGGTTATGTCTGGGCCTATGCCACTACACAGTACAATCCAGTTCAAGCGGTGATCTATGACTTTCAGGATAGCCGTTCAGGTCAGCATGCAGAAGAGTTCCTGAATGGCTGGCAGGGCCATCTGGTCTGTGATGATTACAGTGGTTATAAAGCACGCTTTAAATCAGGCGATGTCATTGAGGTGGGCTGCATGGCGCATGCACGTCGTAAATTCCATGAGCTACATGTGACTGGGAAAAGTCAGATCGCTGAACAGGCATTACTGATGATTCAGAAACTGTATGCGATAGAAGCAGAACTCAGGAAAAAGACCGATGGTACAGCGGAAGACCGCCGCGAATACCGACAACTGCATAGTCAACCAGTGATGCAACAACTATATGAATGGCTCAACCAACATCATCTGACAGTGCCATCGAGTTCTCCCACCGCCAAGGCCATCAATTACACTCTGAAGCGTTGGCCAGCTTTAAGCCGCTATCTGGATGATGGCAATCTACCTATAGATAATAATTGGGTGGAAAACCAGATGCGACCTTGGGCGTTGGGACGTAAGAATTGGCTATTTGCAGGTTCGCTGCGCAGTGGACAGCGAGCGGCAAATATCATGACTTTAATCCAGTCAGCAAAGCTGAATGGGTTGGATCCGTATGCCTATCTCAGTGATGTGCTGAAAAGGCTGCCGACGCATAAAGCGACCCAAATAGAAGAATTACTACCACATCGCTGGAAATCCAACTCAAATTAAAAAATAGGCATGGGGTTCAGCGGATGCTTACGTAGAAAATACTTGGCAGCATCTTCTCTAATATGATAACTATTTGTTAAATAACATAGCAGTGATAAGTCTGAATTTTTAAACCGCTCTATGCTAGATTTTCTCATCAATAATTCATCTTGCAAACTTTCAAAATGGCTTAAATCTCTTACCAGATCATTGACTTGCTTATCAACCCGAGCTTTCGGCTTTTGCTTTATTTGATCATCTAGCTCACAAGCTTTTTTTAGTCCTATTATTAGTCTATGAACGTCTAGACCATAGCTCCCAGTATCTTTTTCATCAAACAGATTAAGCTCTTGTAAATACCCAATTCTTTCTGTCGCTTGGTATCTAGAATTACCTTTCTCATCATATTTATATGTTTTTATTAGAACTGCTCTATCAGATGATTTATATCTATCATTCAATATTTTAAGGTTAAAACCTAGTATTTGAATCTCTCGATAAAATGCTGTTATTTCACCAACTATTTCTTTCAGGCTATTAATTATATTTTCGTATTTTTCTTTATTATTTATAAAATCATAAAGCCTACCCAGCTTTTCTTGTCTTTTACGTTCATTTTCGAAATAGGCAATATTTTTGGAAATTGTACTATCTGCATTAAATTTAGTTCTGCCACACGTTCCTCCCATCAAACTGTAAGTCCCATCCTTTAATAAGACTAAATAACCTTTTTGATGGATCTGACCACACTTACCTTTTTCATCGGTTAAACAACACTTTAGCTCTGTATCTTTAATTTCATAATCAACCACAATATTTTCAAAATTTTCTAAGGTGATTTCCTTATTTTCTATAAAATTATCAAGTGAAAATATTTCATCATAAGAATTTATTGTTGCTCTTACTCCCATAATTTCCTTCTTATTTTAAAATTTACTTATAAATATTAATACGTAATAGAAACAATATACATAGGGGGGAGAAATCCTAACGACAGCCTTTGTCGCATAAATCAATTAAATGCTCTCACTCAATTTCCAACAGTCACTGGACAAGTCCTTTAGACTGAGGAGCCACACATCGGTCGTCTAGGATAGAATCGCTGTTATATATATGAAATCAAAAAATCCTAGACCTCAGATCTAGGATTTAAAACTTATATTGAAGAAAAACAATTCAGAGTCTTACATCAATTCAGGAAATAGATCACTTTGATATTCATTTCTAGTTGTTTTTAAGACTTTATTATCTAATTTGTTTTTTACAACCAGCCCTACAACTTCAGCTAATTTACATGGAACAGCATTTCCTATTTGCGTAAAAACTTTTGATTGAGTTCCATGAAATTTATAATCCTCTGGAAAAGTTTGAATGATTTTAGCTTCATCAATCGTTAGCCTTCTTAAGGATTTAGGGACTTGTAGAATATTAATATCCTTACCACTCATTAAATCTGAATGATATTTCTCAACCCAACTTTCACCGTAATCATATAAGTGATTTTCATCAATAATGGGCGTTCTATTCCCACCCATTGATGCAGGTAGAGTACTACTCCATGAGTCAGGATTTAAGGGTCTACCTTGCCCATTAAATAACATTCCTGCATAGGCAGATTTTCTTAAAACTGGATTCTTGGCAATCGTAATTTTTGCATTGGTGATATGAGGATTCGTTACTGATCCTGCTGGCCCTAAATGAGAAATTGCTTCTCTAATACTAGGAGCATCCTCACAATATTGTTCAAAATCATCTAATGTAATGTGATTCCCATTTTTTAAGCCAATGAAAAAGACACGTTCACGAGATTGAGGAACGCCAAAATCTTTTGCATTTAGTTGAATTACGGAAACTCTATAACCCATATCATTAGCTTGGGAGATGATTTCTTGTTTAATGTGGCTAAACTTTTCTAATGCACCTAAGGCTTTAACATTTTCCATAACAAATGCATTAGGAGAAACTCGTCTAACTACTTCTAAAAATGAAAATACTAGCTTCGAACGAGGATCTTTCAAATCCATTTTTCCAGCTACAGAAAAACCTTGGCATGGCGGACCACCAAAGATTAAATCAATATTTGAGATTCCATTAAATTTTTCTAAATTTTGATCAAGATCACCCTCAATCAACAAACAACTTTTATGATTTAAAGCATAAGTTTTACAAGCAGTTGGATCAATTTCATTGGCTATTTGAACGGAGAATCCTGCGGTAATCATTCCCACATCCATGCCTCCAGCTCCACTAAATAAAGAAATAGCCTTCATTAAATCAATCTCAAAATATTCTAATTTCGAATATTTTACATTTTCCCTAAAATAAGTCACTAGATATTTGGTAAATATATGAAAGTAAAAACTATTTATAATTCTGATTATATTGAGCTTATCCAAATCTTATCTAGTGAAAGAAAAAGATTAGGAATCTCTCAAAAAGAAGTAGCTACATTGTTAGATATTTCTCAGGCAGACATTTCTAAAATTGAAAGATTAGAAAGACGTTTAGACATCTTAGAGCTAAAAAGTTTACTGAAAATTTATCGAATTTCATCTAATCAGAACCTTCAGAACTTAGTTCTAAAATTTTTTGAGTTTTAAATGTCGATCACACCTGAAGAAAGAAATATTAAAGCTAAACAATATGTTGAAGATTTATATTCAAATATAAGTCATTTGACTATAGATGATTTTTCTAGCCATCCTTTATTTGAACAGGCCGATTCAATTTTACAAAATGTTGTGCATGCCAAAATTACTGCAAAGGGTTTTAGGGGAATTGTTCTCACTGCTATTGTGGGAAAACACTTAAACAGTAGTTATGATTTTTTAAACAAGTTTTATGACTGTAGCCCACGAGCAATTTTTGAAAATGGTATCTTCTTGGCATTAAGAGATTTGAAAATACCATCTGGAAAATCAGATCCATTGAATGTGGCTAAAAATACCAATGTATTAAATGCGGATTGGGCAGAAGGTAAAAGACCTCAACGCGCTGCTGAAGCTGTCGTGAATTATTTACATCTGCTTGATAACCACTTTAGTCAAAAAGATAATTATAATTTTTTAGTTAATTTCTTTATGTTTAGACTTAAAGAATTAGCAGATCTCTATGCGAGCTCTGTAGTCACTACAATAACTACAGATACAGAATCTCAGCAAGAATTAGCTATCAAATTATGGAGTTTTGTTTCTCAAGCGGTAGAAGGTGGAACGATACCTCAATTTTTTATTGGTACATTGTTAGAAACTATCTATCTTTATGACCCAAATACCATTGTGTCTGGAACAAAAGAGAGCGTATCAGGCACAAATACTACATCTCAAAAACCTGGAGATATAGTAATCACTAAAAATGATGTTATTTCTAATATTTTTGAAGTAACGCTGAAAGTCGTTGATACTAAACGTCTTAGCGATAGTTATGATGTATTAGCTGAACAAGGATATTTAGATACACCTATTACTTTCCTTTGTAGGATTCCTCAGGATACATCATTATTAAGTGAAGTAACTTATTCACCTAAGATGGTTAGCGGATTTACAAAAGAACAAACCCATCTTTTCAACTTTGTTGATATTGAAAGTTTCATCTGTAGTCAGATTGCGGTATTAAATAAAGCACAGATAACTTACTTATTGGCAAATCTGACCGAATTCATATCGGAATATGATCGCCCATTAAAAACTAGAGAAATTTGGAATGCCCATTTCCCTACTGAAGTAATAAACAATCAATAACAGATAGGAAAAAGCCCAATTCTTATTGAGCTTTTTTCACGACTTCTTGTGGTTATGTCTCATTAGATTTTATGATCATTTACAAGTTTCTTTTCTAGTTCGAACAATAGAGTTATAAATTCTTTAACTTATATGAAATTTAAATAAAAAAACCCCGACATCCTGTCGGGGTTTTTCGTATTTGGTACTAGGGTCAACTCCTGTCATCCCTCGCGTCCTGTCGCTGATCTTATTGTTGTTATGTGGAACATCCTGTTCTCAATGAAGCCATAATATGTAATCTGGTCATGTCTGCCTATTGGTGATTTTCTTGAATGCCTGTACGCCAAAACGTACATGATTTTATCAGGGATTTATCCCGATATTTGTCCGCAGGAAATGGGGATAATTTAAGCCAGCGCTGGCTTGATAACGCAGAGAAAAATGACAAATTGATTAAATATTGATCAATTTTATTGGCAAGAAGTATCAAAACTGCTTATAAAAAAGCCGACTTGTTTCAAAGTCGGCTTTTTACCTATTTTTTAGCCATCATTAATTTTTTAAATATTTGAAAAAAAATAACTTTTTAAAATGCGTTTCGCATAAGCGCCATTATGTTAAATGGAGAGTATCTTATTATTAATTATTATTACAAGTAGGTAGTGTACTCTAGGTATATTAGAATTTTTTAAGCTTATAAAAAGCAATACACAGAATAATTTATATAGTGACATCTTTGATTTACTTGGTGACAGATTATTTTGATTTAGAGATCATATTGCCACTAGATTTGAGTTTATTAAATATGAACTAGTTTTGGTCTAATGGTTTATTAAATTATTAAAACTAATAAAAATACTAATGTAAAAGATAAATAAAATAGGCTCTGGTTTGATACCAAAGCCTATTTTTAAAGATAATTATATTTTTATTGTTTTAATAATATTATTAACGTTTCTGATTTTGTTGCCCTTGTTGGTTTTGCTGATCTCGTTGTCCTTGTTGGTTTTGCTGATCTTGCTGCCCTTGTTGGTTTTGCTGATCTTGTTGCCCTTGTTGGTTTTGCTGATCTTGTTGCCCCTGCTGGTTTTGCTGATCTTGTTGCCCCTGCTGGTTTTGCTGATCTCGTTGTCCTTGTTGGTTTTGCTGTTGATTAGTCATTTGCCTATCCATCCATTTTTAATAAAAACTGTGACCTTCTAAAACTTACATATTAATTTTAGTAAAGCCACACTATTAATGTGACAGTTTCTTTCATTGTAAAATTATTTATTTAGAATGATTTTAGTATTAAGTATGATAAAAAAATTAAATAAAAATAATTGTATAAATTACAATTAATTAGATATATAGATTTAATAAATTTTTTTATTTTTAATTAATCTATAAAAATCCTTGAGTAAAGATAAATAGTTTTATTGTTATCTATGTTAAGTTAATAAAATATAAATTTTAATAAAATTCAATATATTATAGAAATTGATTGTTATAAATTTCACATTATTAAAAATAGATATACATTATAAATTCTATATTGGTTCATTATTTTCAGCTTATGCTTTTATCTAAATAATAATGATAGGACGGTATAACTATGGCTACTCGAAATAATGAAAATGATACAGATACTTCAAATCGTGGATTTGCGAGTATGGATCCAGAAAGACAACGAGAAATCGCAAGCCAAGGTGGTAAAGCCGCACATGAAAGTGGTAATGCCCACGAGTTTACTTCAGAGGAGGCGCGTGAAGCGGGAAGAGCTGCTCATCGAAGTGGCAATGCTCATGAATTCACTTCAGAAGAAGCACGTGCAGCAGGCAGTCGTAGCCATATAAACGATAGTAGTTCAGGTGGTCGCAGCAGCAGCCGTGATGATGACGATGATGATCGTGGCGGACGCTCAGGTGGACGTGGTCGCAGCAGCAGCCGTGATGATGACGATGATGATCGTGGCGGACGCTCAGGTGGACGTGGTCGCAGCAGCAGCCGTGATGATGACGATGATGATCGTGGCGGACGCTCAGGTGGACGTGGTCGCAGCAGCAGCCGTGATGATGATGACGATGATGATCGTGGCGGACGCTCAGGTGGACGTGGTCGCAGCAGCAGCCGTGATGATGACGATGATGATCGTGGTGGCCGTTCAGGCGGACGTGGTCGCAGCAGCAGCCGTGATGATGACGATGATGATCGTGGTGGCCGTTCAGGCGGACGTGGTCGCAGCAGCAGCCGTGATGATGACGATGATGATCGTGGCGGACGCTCAGGTGGACGTGGTCGCAGCAGCAGCCGTGATGATGACGATGATGATCGTGGTGGCCGTTCAGGCGGACGTGGTCGCAGCAGCAGCCGTGATGATGACGATGATGATCGTGGTGGCCGTTCAGGCGGACGTGGTCGCAGCAGCAGCCGTGATGATGACGATGATGATCGTGGCGGACGCTCAGGTGGACGTGGTCGCAGCAGCAGCCGTGATGATGACGATGATGATCGTGGTGGCCGTTCAGGCGGACGTGGTCGCAGCAGCAGCCGTGATGATGACGATGATGATCGTGGCGGACGCTCAGGTGGACGTGGTCGCAGCAGCAGCCGTGATGATGACGATGATGATCGTGGTGGCCGTTCAGGCGGACGTGGTCGCAGCAGCAGCCGTGATGATGACGATGATGATCGTGGCGGACGCTCAGGTGGACGTGGTCGCAGCAGCAGCCGTGATGATGACGATGATGATCGTGGTGGCCGTTCAGGCGGACGTGGTCGCAGCAGCAGCCGTGATGATGACGATGATGATCGTGGTGGCCGTTCAGGCGGACGTGGTCGCAGCAGCAGCCGTGATGATGACGATGATGATCGTGGCGGACGCTCAGGTGGACGTGGTCGCAGCAGCAGCCGTGATGATGACGATGATGATCGTGGCGGACGCTCAGGTGGACGTGGTCGCAGCAGCAGCCGTGATGATGACGATGATGATCGTGGCGGACGCTCAGGTGGACGTGGTCGCAGCAGCAGCCGTGATGATGACGATGATGATCGTGGTGGCCGCTCAGGCGGACGTGGTCGCAGCAGCAGCCGCGATGATGACGATGATGATCGTGGCGGACGCTCAGGTGGACGTGGCTCTGGTAGAACCCCAGCACGTGATGAACAGGGAAGATTTACGTCGAGATAGTTAAAAAAATTCTATGAATTTTTCCGAAATTATTAAAAAACGTAGATTTAATATCTACGTTTTTTAACTGTATATAAATAATAATTATATTAAAAGAGCATAATAAATAGAGCTATTTTTATACTAATCTTTCATGACAACAATATAATAGTAAAAAATTACAAAAGCTAATTTATAACTTTTAGAAAAATTGTTTAGATAGAGAAGAATATATAAAGCTAAAAAATTTAGTAAATAGAAGTAATTTTAAACAATAAGCTCATAAAACATATTTCAAAATCTAAGTTTCCGCATTATTTATTCACTGAAATAGCTGAAATTAATCAAAATTAGTAGGATTTATTATGTCAAACTCAAATGTTGTTAAAGGTACTGTAAAATGGTTCAACGAAACTAAAGGTTTTGGTTTTATTCAACAAGAAAATGGCCCTGACGTTTTTGCTCATTTTAGCGAAATCGCTAGCTCAGGTTTCAAAACTTTGAGTGAAGGCCAACAGGTTGAATTTAGCGTAGTTCAAGGTCAAAAGGGACCAAGTGCCGTGAATATTGTCGTTATATGAATAAGGCCAGTTAATTTAGAAGCACATACTTACTACGTTTTTATATATCAGATTTATAAAAAGGTTTAAAAGATTTAATTTACTGCTTAAATTCTAGAATAACAACTTATCGAGATCCTCTAAAAAGCCCAGTTTGTAGAAACTGGGCTTTTTAGAGGATCATTCACAAGATATGTCTATTTACTAAGCAATTTTAAAAATCTTGCATTAGGCAACGTAAACAATACCTTTAACCATTGGGGAGAAAAAATCGGCTTAAAAAGCCTCTTTTTGGCGGCTCCGGTTCAATATGCTCTGGTACTAGAATCCGCTTATTTTCTGTTTGTTCAGGAGTAGTCAATCCGTCATATTTAGGTTCTGCCATTTCCTGTTCGGGATCTGTTTTGGTCATACTGGGGTGTATCGGTTCTTGATCGGTAAACATAGTCATATGGGATTTTGGTGCCTTCAAAAGGCGTTGCATAACTTCAATTTGCTCTTGGTAGAAGGCTTCTCGTTCTTTGGCATCCGATACTTGATTTTTTAGCATGTCTATCTGCTGTCTAAGCAATAAAATTTCTGCGGAATTTAGATTGTCTATTTTTACAGAATCTTTTACATCCTGTTTTTTATTAGGTTCGCCAAATACACGGATAGCTTCTGCAAAATCAATTTTATTATCAGAATTTTTACTTAAAATTCCTTTATTTATATGATTGTAAATAGTCTGCCTATTGATGTTGTAGAGCTTAGATAATTCAAGAACTGAAAGGCTTTTCATAATTTAAAGTTATGCCTAATCTTGTCAAAAAGTATTGTCTATTAGACTGTCTAATAGACAAATGAGCAAGTCTATATTTTAAGCGGCTTGAAATCCTAATCTTTCAAGATAGGGAAATAATTCTTGAAATTGCTCTGGATTTTTTAACATTTCAGCAATTCGTATAGCGAACTGCGGATAGCTTTCAGTACCTCGAGAATATTTACTCATCTCAGGAAGTTCAGAAAGTTTATTAGCAAATAAATGACGTTGTGCATCTGTCATTTTTACCGGCATATGTATGTTCTTTTGAGGGCAGATAGTCCCATTATTAGCTATTTTTTTCTGTTTAAAAGTAAAGGAAAATCCGGAAATAGAGCGTCCTTTTTTCTGCTGTTCATATTTAACTGTAATATCCGAAAACTCATTAATTTGCTCAATAGCAATTTCTAGTACGCGTCTTTTAAACGCTTCCATTCGAGTGTACTCATTGACTCCAATACCTAACTGATCTCTAAATTTACTTATTTCAAAAACAGGTGTTTTACCAGTAGATTTCCATTGTATAAGTAATTCATACAAACGTACTGCATAGACACTTTTGAAATCTGAAGTTTTCTTTAAATGATAGCTAGTAAAGTATTGTTCAAAGCCATCTATTTTCGTTACATGTTCTATTACTATTCGAGTCAAAGTAACTAATATTCTACCTTGTCCTTTTTTATAATTAGCATCTTGGATCCAACGGCTTTTAGTCAGACTTCCATCATCATTAGTAATAGTAAATTGGCGTTTAAATAAAGAATCTTCAGCTTCTATTAATGCTAAATATGCAGCGTCAGGTGAGATATTAAATGCTTCAGCATAGCGAGTAGCATTCAACTCTAAAGGTTCGTCAGTTGAAAGTCCTCGTCCTGTTTCTCTTGCATCAATAATAGCGATTTGCAAAAGGCGAGTTTCACTTAAGCTGAGACTCTGTAAAGCTTGTACAAGCTTATTTGATTTTACAACTAAATCTGTCATGTGGTTTTATATAGCAACTATTTTATTATGTTGCTATAACAACATAATAAAAATTTGTTGTCAAATACCGAGGAAACGTTGCTATATAACCGAGGAAACGTTGCTATATAACCGAGGAAACGTTGCTATATAACCGAGGAAACGTTGCTATATAAACCTTGTAACCCTTTCATATCAAACCTTTCAGAGTGTCTAAAAACATTAAAAACATTAAAAATAATTAAAAACCCAAGCAAAGAAAAATTGCCCTTGGTTTTCGCTTCGCTCAAACTCTATTGAATCTCGCTTTCGCTCGATTCGTCGGGGCAATTTTTAGTTCATATTTTCGTGACTTTAGAAAAAGCAAAAGCGACTCGGAATTCGCTTCGCTCATAAGTTTTTTTGCTCGCTGCGCTCGGTTTGAGAACCAAACTTGGAAAGTTCGCACCCATGCGGGATGCTCTGCAATCAAGGTGATTGATGGATAGGGAGCTTGTAATCAGGGAAAGGGATGGGCAAATTTTCTCAGTTCGCTCGTAGACACTCGCTCTGTTTATCGACTCATGCCACGAAATTTCATTTTCGGTGCATGCTGCTGTGCTTTGAGCTGTTGTTCTTGTCTGAGTTTCATTTGTTGTTCTAGTTTGATTTCATCCACATATTTTTTAATGATCCGGTAGGACCCGTGTAGACTCTGGTATTGCTCGGCTTTGGCCGGATGCTGCTTTTGGTACTGTTTCCAGGCATGTTCTTTGAACTTTTCATTTTCCAATAAATCCTTCACACCATTTTTTTTCTGGTGTTCATGTCGGCCTTTCAGTTTTTTGTGTTCCTGGTAAAGCGCGTCACGTTGTGCTTCCCACGCTTTTTTTCCAAACAGCAATGGTTTGTTCTGGCCTAATTCGTTGTGTTGATCCACTAGGCTTTGCAATTTGTCATGACTCTGCTTGAGTCCGTTTTTCACGATCTCCTGGGCGAGATGCTGATTGAACTCATTTGTATGCTTTTGCAGCTTGCTTAGGGTATTTTCTGCCTTTTTAAAAACATCCTGCATAAAATCCAGGCCTAGATTCGCCTCTTTTGCGCTTATTTCGCCTTTTAGCAGTTGAACAAGGGTTTCCCTCTGTTTTTGCTCAAACACGGTTTTTTCGTCAATTGGTGGCGTTTTAGCGCTATGTTTGATCTGAATCTGCTGTTCAGTTTTCAATGTGCTGAGTTTTATCTCATTTTCAGCAATCAGCATGTCCATATTTTTGCTGTATTGCAGCTGGATCTGGTTTCTCTGTTTGATCTCGTCGTTGGTTCGGCTGATTTCGGTTTCAATGCCTTGTCTGCGTAGTTCGGTGACTTTCGGTCCTTCGTGCAGGGTCGCTTCCAGTCCGATTTCCTGGTCTTTGTAGCTGCGGTGATCAATGCGTTCTGTGAATCCGGCCATATCCAGGTGCATATTGCAGATATCGGCAAAGTGTTCACGCCAGTGCTCGATTTCTCCACTGTATTTCTGATCCAGTTCCCGGGTTTTCTCTGTGAATCCCTCCGGGGTCAGTTTCCGGGTACTCATCAGGATATGCGCGTGATAGTTGCGTTCATCACTGCCGGATCCGGTATGCGGTGAATGGACACAGGCATCGACTGCAACCTGGTGTCTTTCCACAATGCTAGAACATAGTTCTTCGAGCATGGCCAGGCGTTGTTCCTGGTTCAATTCACTTGGAAAAGCAATTTCAAATTCCCGGGCTACGGTTGAATTTTTTCGCGTTTCTCTTTGTTCAACTTCGTTCCAGAGTCTTTCCCGGTTTTTTAAATGCTTTGGTGCGCCTTCCGGTAAATAAATTTCTTTGTATTCCACACCGGTTTTCCGGCTGTAGTCATGTTCTTTTCCTTCACGTTCGCAATAGATCTTTTCACCTGCCCGATAGGCAATCGAAGCAGTGGCGGAACGCCCTGCTGATCGTGCTACGGTTTTGACTGAAAAATGGTATATCGCCATGACTGCCTTTTGCTTTTTAAATTTCACGAAGTGGAATTACAACCGTGGAACGGTTGTTGGGGTATTGGGGGAACCCCAATCGTACTTGCAAACGAAGTTTGCATAAGTGCGCTCTTCGAGGAAAACATTACTATACATATAGTACCTTGAATGCAGATTCAAGTGCGCATATGTTAGGGATGATTTCCCAGGATGATGGTATTGGATTAATGAGCGTAACTGAAAATTTAGACAGCAAGATTAAAGCCCAGGAAGAAAAGCTGAAACAGTTAAAAGCTCAAAGACAAGCAGCACTGGCAAGAGAAAAAGCCAAAGAGAAAGAACAGGCGCGAAAGGATGATACCAGACGTAAGATTTTGATCGGATCCTGCATGCTAAAAATTACCGAAGAAGATGAACAGGCCAGGGCAAAACTGATTGCCCAGATGGATCGCTATTTGACGGATGAAAGAGACCGCAAGTTATTTAATTTAAATTCTTTAACTGCATAGGGTATTGGAATATTTAGTATGAGATTGATATTGGCTTTAATTTTTCCCTGGTTGGTTTTTTTTACCATAGGCCGACCATTTGCAGGGGTTATGTGTTTGATCCTTCAGATCACTGTTTTAGGCTGGATTCCGGCTGCGATTTGGGCAGTTTATGCTTTATCGCAGTATAAGACAGATCAAAAGATTAGAAGAGCATTCCGTTAAAGAGTGGAGGTTTTAAAGTACCGTTAATTCAATCTATACATGAAGCTATCATGTTTTTACTCTGGAAATATTTAATACCTATAAAAACCATAAAATTAAATAGAAAATAGAAATAGGAAACTAGCTGTAGTTTCTCTCTTAATCTTGAAAATGTGTTTTCCTTCATTATCCACACCTTCGGGTGTGGTTTTTTTATTTATATTTTCTATAAAGTCTGTGAATTCCAGGTACGGGACTAAATTTCTAATTTCGTATTGGCTACATTAGAAAAATTTGAAGATGATCATATTGCCTAATTACCATAATAATCCTATATTAAATATCATAAGTAAAAATTAACTATAAGATTTTTATCATCTAAATTTAAAATTATTTATGAGAAATAAAAATGGAATATTGGAATATTGCTTTACTAATATCAATAATTGCATTAGTAGGTTTAACAGTTATTACTTTATTAGTAGGCTGTAAAATTTGGAAAAATCTTATAGTTACTTTAATAATTTCAACTCTTATAAGCTTCCTTGTTTTGTGTGCTTTAAATTTTTTATCCGGATATGGCATTCATGTGCCGTGGAATAAAAGTAATCATTGGCAGGAGATTTTACATTTAGAAATGAGCCTAATGAGCTTGGTTATAGGGGGAGTAAGTACCTTTATCATCATGTTAGGAACTCTCATTGCTAAAAATAATAGATAATAAAAATAAGATTCTTTTCAAAGCACTTCTGTTGAGCCAGAATTTTTGGGTCGTGTAAAGTTGGAGTACACCCCAAAGTAATGTAATGGCAGCCAAAATCCCCAACCTAAAATCAATCGGTTAGAAGCCGTGAAACATTGATTTAGGTACGTTTAAAGCATGTCTTAGATTTATACGTGACATAAAAAATCTTTACCCTACAAAATCAGTGGTTTATTAATGACTATGACAGTCCAAGTCCGTTTTGATGATTTGTAAGTTTAAATAATATGTGATTTTAGTCACACTAACTTACAAGTTGGTGATGATATCTTTTATTTTGATGGTGAGTATTTAATCAATAAGTGGTTTAATCAGGCTCAGAATAACAATAAACAAATATAGATAGAGAAGGGCAGCAGTAAATTTAACTCTCTAATTCTTTGTTAGAAAAAAAAATCAAAGAAGTAAATAAAGAATTAGAGGGTTACGATTTTCTTATCCAATTCACTACACTTTCCATCGTATAAATCATATGAAGCATGGATCCTAGATCTACGGTTTTTTGACTTCACATAACGTGCATAGGGTGATTATAGAAAAATTATAGAAAAATAAGAATGAAAGTAGATCATATTTTTATATGTATTGAATACATGAGCAGCTAAATCACTCAAAGCCAGCATCTAAAACCATTTAACAAAATCTATGACTATTTTACTTTTCCTCACTTAACCTGCCTAGTGTATATGCTTTTTTTTTGCTTAGCTTGTTCTTAAATCAAGTGGCTTTAGGAAATTATGATGAACGATATCCAATTTTCAGATTGTGCGAAGGCATGTATGAGCTGTTCCCTTGCCTGTACCAGTTGTGCAAATGCCTGCCTAAAAGAAGAAAATTTAGAGATGATGCGGGAGTGTATTCAGCGCTGTCTAGATTGTGCAGATATTTGTCAGCTCTGTGCTCGGATGGAGCAAAAAGAATCTCCTTTTATGAAAGAAATTTGTGAGCTTTGCGCTAAGGCTTGTGAATACTGTGCAGATGAATGTAGCCAACATGAGCATCAACATTGCCAGCAATGTGCTGATGCTTGTCTTGAATGTGCCGCCGAATGTCGAAAAATGGTTGTCTGATAAATAAAAGAATTAGTTGAGTTTAGGATTTACTCAATGAATAACAGAGAGCTTAGAGTTCTCGTTTTTTCATTGTAGAACTGCTAAAATTCTTATACGCCATTGACGTATTTAATTCATGTTATTTATAGAAACCAGTATTTTTACCAAACAAATTAAAGAGCTTGTGTCTGATGAAGAATATCGTCAGTTACAGCAAGATCTTTTGGTTCAACCTGATAAAGGTGATGTTGTTAAAAATGGTGGTGGCATTCGTAAAGTACGTTGTGCTCAAGGCAATAAAGGAAAAAGTGGCGGTATCCGGGTGATCTATTACTGGGTTAATGAAGATCATCAAATCTTTTTCTTGGTGGCTTATCCAAAATCAGTAAAAGATACCCTGACAGATAAGGAAACAGCTATTCTTCGTCAATTAGTGAAGGAGCAACTTCATGGATAACAATTTATTTGATGATCTGGTTTCTTCGATTAAAGAAGCAGGCGCAATTAAACGTAAAGAGATTCAAGCAAGCCGAGTTACCGAGCTTGAACTACCTGATATTAAAGAAGTCCGTGAAAAGACAGGTTTGAGCCAAATTGAATTTGCAGCACGTCTTCATATCAGTGCAAGAACTCTACAGAACTGGGAACAAGGCCGTCGCTATCCAACTGGTCCTGCCGCGACTTTAATTCGTATTCTAGATGCTCATCCAACTTTAATTTAATAAGTTTAGATAATAAAAAAACCCAACATCCTGTCGGGGTTTTTTACATATTTGATGCTTAGGTATAACTCCTGTCGTACCTCACATTCCTTGTATCTGATCTTGTTATTCTTATCTGGAGCATCCTGCTCTCTATGTCCTTATCATATGAAATTTCCACTATCTGGTATAGCCGCAAAGGACCGAGATTGCTGTACGCTTTGGCTTACAAAATAGCCTAAATTTTATCCACATAAATTGGGGATATTTTTTGCCCTGGCAAGTCCGGGAACATTGAGAAAAGTTTCATTTTGACTAAAAAACAATCAATTTTATTGGCGGAATATATCAAAACTGTTCATAAAAAAGCCGACTTGTTTCCAAGCCGGCTTTTTGATGTTTTTCAGGTCGGTCAAAAATTTTTAACTTACTGAAAAACAAAGTTTTTTTATATTGCGTTTCGTATAACGCCCATTATGTTAAATGAAGCCAATAGGGTGAAGATTTATATATTAGCGATCTAAAATCTAAAAAAATTCTATTTTATTGATATATTTAGTTTTCTATTAAAATTTGGTGTTTCTTGTGAAGACATGGAAGAAAGTAACTACATGGATAGTATCCATTTTAGCTTTATTAGCTTTAATCGTAGGAGGGACAGTTCTGTATTTAATACAAAAGAGTAAAAAGGAAGAAAGACTAGTTAATTCTGCTTATAAAGAATTAATACCAGATAACATTGATTCATATCCAGAGCTTAAAAACTATTATTTAAATTTATATCGTCAAGGTTTAATTGAAAAAGATCTACCTATTTCTCCTGATGAAGATCCGACAATTCCAGACAAAGTTACTTTAATTCAAGGTAATTGTTATAGCCAATTTCTTGATTTGAATTATGATGAGCTCCAAATAGGTCTAAAGAATTTTGATAAAGAAATTGATTTTGAAGGTTATAATTTATTAGATGGAGTTATGTCGAAATTTAATGAAATCCCACCTATTTCTAATGCCTTGGCACTATATGGATCTGATAAAAAAATTAGTAGGAAAGAACTTTGTACCCTTGCCAATATGTATGAAAAAGGGAAAGAGTATGAAGAAAAACTGATTGAAGAAGCACGTAAAAATAGTATAAAAGCTAATCTATAGACTTATAACTCTACTTTTTTATTATTTAGGTTGAAAATGCATAAATCATACTTATTTCTAGGAACCTTTCTTTTTTCAAATTCAATATTTGCTTTAGAGAAATTACCCATGAGTCATACGGGTTTAGAAAAATTAAAAATGCAAGAAATTGGGTATGTGATTAAAAATTTTTTACCTGACTCAAATGTATCTCGAATTGACTGGGATTATAAATCAAATGACCAGTCTATAATTTGGCTTCATAAGCCTTATTTTGAACAAAGATTTAATGATGGATCTGTTGAGACTGTACGAAAAGGTGTATTTCGATCTAATGTCTTAGGGGTACAGACTACTTATCTACAGGATAGAAAATATGAATTACCTTGGTCGGTTATCTATAAAGGTGGTATGGCTAAATTTGGGGTAACAGAGATTCAATTTCATCCTAATTTACCAGATATCGATATTATTGATTCATCTCAGTGTTTTGGTAGTGAATATCAGAATTGTGCTTTCAATCCGATACAATCTCTAAAGCGTGTTGGCGTAAATAGTAAAATGATTTGCCAAGATAGCTTCGGTAGTGGATCAAATTTTCAAAAAGTATATTTGTTAACATCAAGTAATAAAAAGCCTACTTATGCTATTTATTCCATGAGTACGGGCTCTGGAGGGTCATCTACCGATTTTATTCTGATGTTACAAACCACGAAAAATGCTGTATGCAACTTAGTAAAATAATGTGTTTAATCAGCTTTTAGTTTTCCTAAAATTAACATAATACGCCTTATACGAAATGCGTTTGTAAGCCCAAAATAGAAATGTCCGGTTTACCGATTGCAGTCCTAAGATCTCAGAACGTAAGACTTTGATGAATACCCTGGTTCTCAAAACTCGAAACTTTGTTAAAAAGTTCTATCGAGGTTTATAAGTACCCAAAATGAAAAAATGCCTGAACTTCAGGCATTTTTTACGTCATCAATATCTAGTAAAAAGCTTACAGCGATCAAAAAATGAGAATTTTATTCTTGTGAATACGACTTAATTTTTTCAAAAATTGGATAGAAATCTAATCCCTCATCTTTCATCGTAGAAATCAACGCAACGATTACAGCGATATGTGTAGGAACCACACCTTGTTTACTGTAATTCGTTATCGAATTGGGTTTCATATCCAATAATGCAGCAAATTCCTTAATTGAAAGCCCTGCTTTACCGATAAGACGTTGAAATTCAGTATATGGCATTTGATTAAATTTATAGAAATCGTGTTTTGAGATTATAGCATAGGGTTATATTTACATAAAAACACATTAAATTATGTGTTAAACACATTATTTAATGTGTTATAAATAGTTTGTCAACGAAACTATTTATCATCTCTATAGGAGACATACTATGTACTCATACCCTAATTCAAACGCTGAAAAGAAAATTGCACTCATGATCATCAATGACTTTTTCATTCAAAAAGCACATGAACTCTGGATTTTTTTGCAACTCGACCCGAGCTTTAACGACTATGAAGCAACATTCATTTGGACTCGACGTTATCTAGAGGAACATCCAGAGGGTGAATACAGCGACATTCAAAAAGCCTTCCTTTCTTGTTTCCCCGAACACTTCTTCAACTTTGACTATTGAGTTATGAATCGTTTTTCCTCTTTTGTAGCATTTCAGAATAAACGCTATAAAAGAGGAACAATTTAGATCTGAAAAAAGAAAAAATGAGAGCCATAAACTCACTTTATGGGTATGGCTTACTGAGATAAACAGATTTAAAAATAAACCTTTTTCATGAACTTTAAGCCTTTTTTTTACAACTAAAAGACTCCTCGTCATACCATCATCCTTAATGATTTTCGAGCCTTTCAGGAAGATCGATCAAAAGAGCTTACAGAACAGTATCCAAGCCCAAGTCCAACAAGCACTAGCAAACCAAAGCGAGCAGATCGAAAACAGCATACAAACCCTGCTCAAAGATGCCGCGATCATGGCAAATTGTCCTGATCAACGTGTGCGTCAAGAATGGATTCAACGCATGATTGACCAAGATGGCGAATATCCTGATGGCGGTGGACGAGAAGCATGGTTACGGTTAGCCGAAGCTGTAGGCTTGAGTCGTGAGCAAGTGATTTCCGAAGAATTGGTTTTGCCGGGTGTACGATTTGCTGTAGATGCCTATGTAAATTTTGCACGCCGTGCGTCATGGCGTGAGGCAGCAAGCAGTTCTTTAACTGAGCTATTTGCGCCTCAAATTCATCAGTCTCGACTTGAATCATGGCCACAGCATTACCCTTGGATTGATGACAAGGGCTATGAATATTTCCGTTCTCGTTTAAGTCAAGCACGCCGTGATGTTGAACATGGTTTAACAATCACGCTTGATTCATTTACTACTCATGAACAACAACAAAGAATGCTGGAAATATTACAGTTTAAACTGGATATTTTATGGAGCATTTTAGATGCTTTAACACTGGCATATGTACACAATGAAGCACCGTATCATAGCGTGACTCAAGAACGGGTATGGCACAAAGGACTATTTAAATGAATAAAGAACAATTTGATGTAAATCTTGTGCCTACATGGCGCCAAGGTTATCGCTTTCAATACAAGTAATCCAAGCATGGATACAAGAATAAGATGCACTACCTCTAGAATAAAAATCATTTAATTTTCTGTATTTAAAATATAAAGAGCAGGTCATTGATCTGCTTTTTATATGGGCCGAAATGAATACTTATAATAGAGGATGGATGCAACTCATCATTATCTAATCAATAAAATATAATGGTTATCATTATGTATTTGATAATTACTTAATATTGAATATTAAAACTTATGTGTATATGATACACCGTTAAACACAAATGATAATAATTATCATATGTTAACCATTATACAAAATAATGTTGAAGAGTGACATTAATGAAGAGGGTCGCCATATGGTTCAGTTCAAGAATGCATCTAGTCGCAAAGTGCGTACATGTAGAAAGCAAAGAGAGGGATAATATGGGAGTTATTTTAAAACTTAATAATTAGCTCAGAGCTTATTTATAGGGTAGTAAGTTCTAATTTATAGATCAAATCATTTCCATAATTTTCAGGTAAATATAGTCAAAATAATTTTAAAAATTCCTATATTTCTAGACATTAAGGTTCAGTAAGATGACGACAATATCAAAATCATTATTAAATGGATTACCGATAAAAAAATCGAGGGTACAAGTTTTTGAGATTTTAAATCAGAACCCACAAGGCTTAAGCGCGGTAAGTATCTATGCGCAAATTAAAAATGAACATAAAATTACGTTAGGTACCATTTATCGAATTTTATCTGAGTTTGAAACCCGTAAAATCATCAAAAGGGTGTTTTTAGGAAAAAGTAAAAGTATTTATAAGCTTAGAAAAGACAAGATGAGCTGTAACCTCATTTCGCTCAAAACCTCTGAAGCATTAAACTTTGAAAATGAGAAAGTTAAAGAATTACTTCATGAGGTTACGGATATTATTTTTGCAAACACCGGAGTCGACATTAGTAGTGTTGAACTTAATCTTTATACCGAATAAAAATCTTTTAAACTGTTATAAAAATAAAGGACAGCATCATACTGTCCTTTATGCATTCTTAAATGAGTTATTTAATGACTTTAATACGAGTCGTAGCCGGAATAATTAACGGTGAATCTTTAGAGTTTTGTGCAACATAGTTTTCAAGCGCATCAATATCTTGACCACCACCGACACGGTTTTGGCCTTCTTTTAATACCGTAAAGTTGTCACCACCATCTGCCAAGAAACTATTTACCGTCACACGGTATACTTTAGTGTCAACTAATGATGAACCAGCAACCATGATGTTACTTGCTCGTGGTGAAACAGATGTATTTGCTGCATATTGGTAACTCAACTCTTTAGACGGCTGTAAAATTCTAGGCGAATTTGCATTTGCACCAGTCCATTGTTGTTCAAGCACATCTCTAATCTGTTTACCGGTTAAGCTCAAAGTCACAATCGAGTTACGTAAAGATTGAACTGCAAAAATATCACCAAACGTAATCTGGTTACTGCTGTTAATCAGTAGGTCAGCACGTACAAAGCCCGGGTGAATTAACGTAAAATCCGAACCTTGATTACTTGCTTGAAGAGCGGCAGCTTGCTGCGCATCGGCAATCATATCACCTAGTGGGCTTTCACCACTTTCGACTTGTGTATTGCTCACAACGGCAGTAGAAGTTCCAACAACACGTCCAGAAATTGTAGTTACTGCTTGTCGGTATTTATCTAAAATTGCTTCGATACTTGGCGTTTTACTAAATTTTTGATAGAGGTCTGTCAGACTTACAGTGGTTGTACCCGAAGTATAGGCCTCACTTTGAACCGGAATTTGTTTAGCATCCTTTTTAATGATATCGCCAGTTTTACCATCCAACTCCACCTTAATATCGGTAATAAGCGTGCCGTATTGGCCAGCTGAGGTTAGTAAAAACGGTTTAGCCGGATTCTTGGTTGCATAATCACAAATATAAGACTGATGTGTATGCCCCGAAACAACAATATCAACTGCCGGATTTAACCGATCTAAAATACCTAAAATTGGACCACTTAAGCCATCACATGTTTTTTGATTGAGTTTCGTACTTGGCGCTGCACCTTCATGGACAACGACGACAATGGCTTCAATACCTTGTTTTTGGAGTTCAGGAATTAAAGCATTTACCGTATCTGCTTCATCACGGAATTCAACATCCTTAATACCCGCCGCTGAAACAATACTTGGAGTCGCTTTGAGTGTTAAACCAATAAAAGCTACAGGAATCCCGCCATAAGTTTTGACTTTATAGGCAGGAAAAATCGTTTTACTTGTATCACTTTTCATTGCCACGTTAGCTGCAAGGAAATTGAATTTTGCGCCGCTAAAGTTTTTATTAATTTGGCATGGGGCAGTGCTGGTATATTGTTGACAACCGCCATTTTGTAAACGACGCAATTCATCTGTACCACGGTCAAACTCATGATTTCCAACCGCATTAAAGTCAATTTGAATATCATTCATGACTTCAATAGTAGGCTCATCTAGAAATAACGAAGAAGTGAGTGGGGAAGCATTAATTAAGTCACCTGCTGACACAACAGCATTATTGGGATTTTGAGCTTTAAGTTTCTTAATTGCATCTGCAAAGTAACTCACACCACCGACAGGAATACGTACAGTTTGAGATGCGTCATTTGGATTCGCGGCTTCAACATAACGTTTAGGTGGTTCTAAATTTCCATGA
>NZ_AP043690.1:0-60503 GCF_055392545.1 Acinetobacter sp. Ac8 | reverse complement strand
TAAGGCAACAGCACTTTGATAATTTCTTTTGAGCTTGTCATATCGAGTAGCTATCCCTCTAAATTGTTTTAATCTACAAAACATATTTTCAACTAAATGCCTGATTTTATATAAATACCAGTCCATATGATAACAATAAGATAACGATGATCTGACCAATTTAATTTCTTTGCAATTCGCTAAAAAATACACATAAGAAAAACCCAACCGAATATACTCAGGCTAGGTTTTATCTCATTATTTTTCAAGTCAGTTCTAGTGAAATTGGCTAAAATTCAGCTTGTATTTCAATGTCGAACTTAGAAGTTGTATTCAAGACCTACTGTGAAGTGGCACTGTTGCAAATAGAGATTTGAGTCGATGATGTTCCCTTTAAAAAGTACTTAGAGACCGAAAACCCTGTTGATTAGACACACTTCACCCTGAGGCTGACCATAATAAAATGACGATGCTTGTCCTTTACGTAGTGCACGCATGACTTCAATACCTTTAATTGTGGCATAAGCCGTCTTCATAGATTTGAATCCTAATGTGGCCCTGATGATCCGCTTTAGCTTGCCATGATCACATTCAATCACGTTATTTTTATACTTAATCTGCCTGTGCTCAAGGTCTGGTGGACATTTACCTTCCCGTTTTAACCGTGATAAAGCACGTCCATATGTGGGTGCTTTATCCGTGTTGATCACTTGTGGAATTTGCCACTTCTTCACATTATTTAAAATTTTTCCAAGAAAACAATATGCTGATTTGGTATTACGTCTAGAAGAAAGATAAAAATCAATGGTATCGCCACGTTGATCGACTGCACGATACAGATAAGACCATCGTCCATTCACTTTTACATAGGTTTCATCAATATGCCACGAGCTCAGATCTGTAGGATTACGCCAATACCAGCGTAAACGTTTTTCTATTTCAGGAGCATAACGTTGAACCCAACGGTAAATAGTCGTGTGATCAACATTCACACCCCGTTCGGCCAGCATTTCCTGCAGTTCACGATAGCTAATGCCATATTTACAATACCAGCGCACAGCCCAAAGAATGATTTCGCCCTGAAAATGCCGACCATGGAAAGGATTCATATGCTGCACCTTTAGCTAAAACAGTCTTCAGCTTACCATTCGTGGTTATTTGCAACAGTGCCCTTTTTAAAGGGAACATCATCGACTCAAATCTCTATTTGCAACAGTGCCCTCTAATCTTAACTTCAATTAAATGCTCAAATAAAAGAGTAATTATAAATGAGTCCTTGCGATTTAAGTTATTCATCGTCTTTGTGATGATCATTATCTAATAGCTTACAAGTAAAAATTATTGCTAATATGACTAGGCTAGAAGAAATACCAGCATATAAGTTGGCTAAAGTTCCACCAAAAACAACAATATCTTCTAAAAACAAGATGACTATAACTATAATAGATACATGTAATATAATAACTTTTAGATCATGAAACTTATTAATTGATAGTGTCTTAAGAAAAGAACTATTGTCAAAGAGAATTCTTAAAAAAAGCAGTAGCGTACTTTGCCAAAGAAAGTCAGTGAGGTACGCCTGCATGAAACAGTATAAAGATACATACCCAATCACCATGATGGCGAAGCTGTTAAAAGTTTCAGTATCAAGATTTTATGAGTGGTTGAAAAGTGGCTTAAGCCAAAAACAAATTCGAAGAAATCAGCAGACTATCATGGTGAAAATAGCACATCAGGAGACCAATGAAAGCTATGGCTATATTCGCCTGAGTAAGCATTTACACGCTCAAGGTGTTCAAATTAGCCAATATGCAGTACGTACAATAAAGAAGGTCAATAAACTCTTTTGCAAACGCCATAAGCGCTTTAAAAGAACAACAAACAGTGATCACAACCGTCCCGTCTACAAAAACTTATTAGAGCAAAAATTTAACGTGAGCACTCCAAACCACGCGTGGGTAAGTGACATTACCTACATTTGGACAAACGAAGGATGGCTATATCTGGCTGCTTCAAAGGATCTTTATACAAAGCAGGTTGTTGGCTATAGTCTAAATGAACGTATGACAGCACAGTTGGTCTGTGATGCTCTTAAAATGGCTATTCGGAATCAAAAACCGCCACAAGGCTTAATTGTTCACTCAGACAGAGGCAGTCAATATTGCAGTCATGTATATCGAAATATGATTGAAAAATATGATTTTCAAGGTTCAATGAGTAAGCGTGGAGACTGCTTTGATAATGCACCAATTGAAAGCTTCTGGGGCATATTAAAGAATGAACTTATACACCATCGTACTTATGAAACGAGGGAAAAAGCGAAAGCAGATATTACAAAATACATAGAGCTATTTTATAATCAGCAAAGAATCCAAAAAGGATTGGATTTTAAGACACCAAATCAAATGGCAGAGGACTTTTACAGGTTGGCTGTCTAGAATCCTCCCAAGCGAAAGCCTCCGTTTTTATCAACACACATCAATATTTAAAATTCAGGAAAAAAATATGAACAATAATTATCCTAAACCTATGATAATAATGCACTGGATTACCTTTGTTTTAGTTGTAATTGTATATTTGACGAGTGGAGATCCAACAAGAACAGGTTTGCAGGGCCAGATTCATGTTATAGGTGGAATTTCAATATTTATTCTATTTTTCGTGCGGTTGAGTGTTGTTTTTCTCTATAAAAGAAGTATTCCTCAAAATGAGATCATTAATCCGTATCAAATAAAATTATTTAAAATTGTCAGATTTACGCTTTACGTAAGTTTATGTGTCGTTCCAATAGCGGGCTGGCTTGCATTATCGAGTTTCACTGATAACTTCCAAGTATTCTCTTTAAATTTGCCACTTTTGAGCAGTGTTAGAGAGGTTAAATATATTGGTCAGATGCATCAATTTTTAGGTAACTTCTTTATTACAGTCGTAGGTTTACATGCTTGTGCTGCATTAATCCACCATTTTATTTTCAAAGATAATGTATTAAAAAGTATGCTTTTTAAAAAAATGAAATGATTTAGATCTATAACTATAGAAAATAGGCATATTGTTCACCTAGAACAACATGCTTTATTGATATAAAGCATGTCAGATAGGTCAGGTATTTCTATAGACTTATTATCTATACTCCTCATGGAGTGGGAATATTTGGATTATACAAAAAAGGATCTTATGCCACCGCAACATTAAATAATGATCCAATCCAAGCACTGAATAACATGGCAATAATACCCCAAATCATTACCCGAATCGAACCTCTCCAAATACTGGCGCCGCCCGCATAACTGGCCAAGGCACCCATAATTCCGAGACTTAATACCCCAATCAGCATGACGCCTTTCTCTAAGTATCGCTCAGGCAGAAGCATAATTGAAATTAAAGGAAATAATGAGCCTACAGTAAATGCAATGGCTGAAGAGAAGGCAGCACGAAACGGCTGGGCAGAAGTATGATCTGAAATACCAATTTCATCACGCGCATGTGCATCTAAAGCATTGTGTGCAGTCAGTTGTTGCGCGACTTCTTGCGCTAAAGCGGGTTGTAATCCACGCTGTATGTAAATATTTTTTAGCTCATTTAATTCATGTTCAGGATGGCGTTGCAGTTCACGTTCTTCCATCTGCAGATCATTCTTTTCAATGTCTTGTTGCGATTTAACGGAGATGTATTCACCTGCAGCCATCGATGCAGCTCCAGATATTAATCCGGCGATACAGGTCACCAGTACAGTATGGGTAGATGCTCCACTGGCTGCGATTCCCACCACGAGACTTGTGACTGAAATAATCCCGTCATTTGCCCCCAGCACAGCTGCACGCAACCATCCCGCACGTTCGATGTAATGTTTTTCAATATGATAAGAATGGCGCACAAGGTATATCCTTTTTGTTATCAGGATGATTATAATAAATTTATTTCATCTGTAGAGATTATTATTGGCTAATTTCAAAAACCGTGATTAAAAGGCAAAAAAATTTGGCACTGTTGCAAATAGAGATTTGAGTCGATGAAGTTCCTTTTTAAAAGTGCTTAGAGACCGAAAACCCTGTTGATTAGACACACTTCACCTTGAGGCTGACCATAATAAAATGACGATGCTTGTCCTTTACGTAGTGCACGCATGACTTCAATACCTTTAATTGTGGCATAAGCCGTCTTCATAGATTTGAATCCTAATGTGGCCCTGATGATCCGCTTTAACTTACCATGATCACATTCAATGACATTATTTTTATACTTAATCTGCCTGTGCTCAATATCTACTGGACATTTTCCTTCTCGCTTTAACCGTGATAAAGCATGGCCATAGGTCGCTGCTTTATCTGTATTGATGACCCGTGGAATTTGCCATTTTTTCACCGTATTGAAGATCTTTCCTAAAAAACAATAGGCTGATTTACTGTTCCGTCTAGCGGAAAGGTAAAAGTCAATCGTATGACCCCGTTGATCAACTGCACGATACAGGTAAGTCCATCGCCCCTTCACTTTGATATAAGTCTCATCCATATGCCATGAATGTAAATCTGTAGGATTACGCCAATACCAGCGTAAGCGTTTTTCCATTTCTGGAGCATAACGCTGAACCCAACGATAAATTGTGGTGTGGTCAACATTCACACCTCGTTCAGCGAGCATTTCTTGAAGTTCACGATAGCTGATGCCATATTTACAATACCAACGAACAGCCCAAAGAATGATTTCACCTTGAAAGTGCCGACCATGGAAGGGATTCATCTGCTGTATCTCGAAATAAATAAGATATTTAGCTTATCATGTCAGCCTATTTGCAACAGTGCCTATGCGAGCAGTTACTTATACTGCTCTTTCTCATGTCCTAAAAGCCTTTGACCATGTCAAATCGCAACATTGAGGTTATCTTGTTTTGGAATAAGCGTGGTCATTGTATGAAAGTGTTGATACATGATGGACTGGGTATTCAAAGCTCTACGGTTGAAACAAGCAACATTTCACTGGACTCAAACTCATCATAGTGAAACAATTACAAGCATTGATTCAGAGTTTCGCTTGATAAAGAATTTGACAATGTGCATCAAACATCATGACATCAATTCAGTCAGCCAAGCTGAATAGCCTAGATCCGTGTCTGTGCAGAAAAGGACGCCTTCATATAAAATAACTCAAATAGATAAATTACCACCACACTGCTAGAGCCTGAGCTGAATTTAAAAATATCTATAGGGTTCACCGGGGACTTACAGTAAATTTAACTTGGATAAAAAATATCCCCCTTAAAAAAGTGGGATATTTTTAATTTATTTATTTATTTAATATTTCTTTTAATTCATCTGCACTATATGTCGATAAATTTTCTATAGCTGCTCGAACAATACTTGAACGATTTATTCTTGCATTTTGCCCTTTTACAACCAGCTCATCAATTAGTTTACTAATATCTTCATTGAGAGAAAAAGTGTAACGAATAAATTTTTTTTCACTTGATTCTAAAGCCTTTACCCTCTTTTCTGCACCAGATATAAATGCATCTAACATTTTATCTTGTTCAGTAGGTTCAGGTTTTTTGTTTAGCCCAGTTAAACCAGCCATAGTTATACTCCTAAAAACTCTCTTGCAATACTTTCAATTTCAGCTTTCGCTTTAGGATCACTATTTACTTCAAAAACCGAAAGCCCATTTTCATCTGCATCATCATAAACATTTCGATTTGTTGTGATTGAATTCAATGCATCAATACCAAATGATTTGCATGCCTCTTTTGCATCTAAAATTCTTTGAACTTGAGAAGGAAGAGTTGGACACTGAGTAATAATTGCTCTAGCTTTCAGATTTGGATTTACTGTCTTTGCTAATTTTAAAACTTGTTCCATATGATCTAAAGTTTTTAGATCTCTTCGTTTGGGTCTAAACGGCAATAACATATGTGTAGCTATAGTCATTGCTGAACGTAATGCTTCAGAATCCTGTCCACCTGCATCAATGATAATATCTTGGTATCTTTTATCTAAATCTTTTAAAACTGAACGTATATTCCCTGATGCTTGTACTGATGGAATATTATTTAATTCATCGTTTTCATCTCTTTCTTTGACCCAATCTGTTGTTGTTCCTTGAGGGTCAGCATCTAATAAGAGGACGTCTCTTTGACTTTGTTGTAAGTAAACTGCAAGATTTTGAGCTAAACAGCTTTTACCAGCACCGCCTTTTTCACCACCAACTAAGATAATCATAATTTATGTAAGTTACGTAAGTTTGTTTGTGTATAATTTAACGGTGATTTATGAAGTAATCAACTATCATGAAAAAAAAATTAAAAAAAAGTTATCCACAAAAGAATGGTCTTTTTGAATTTATATATATTTATTTAAATTTATTATTTATATCTCTGCTCAAAGCTTGACTAGCAAAGGGATACAGGAAGTATATGTTGACAAATTCCTACCAATAAGTTGACTTTTTCCTGTTTCTGAGTTGACATATTCCTACCAATAAGTTGACTTTTTCCTGTTTCTAAGTTGACAAATTCTGTGCATAAGTTGACAAATTCTTTTATTAAAAATACTTTCATTTGTGGACGTTAAGTAGTATTGTCAATATATCTATTTATAACATTTTCCTTAATATATCTCCCTATGAGTAACATAGTATATAAAGATAATAATTTGGTTGAAGCATCGTATTCACTAAATCTATCTGAGCAAAGGCTAATATTAATTGCGATCATTGCTGCTCGAGAAATTGAGAAAGAACTTACTTCTGATACTATACTTACGATTCATGCTTCTGAATACATGAAACAGTTTAATTTAGGACGTCAAGCATCTTATGAAGCGTTACAATCTGCATGTGATAATCTTTTTGAACGGCATTTGAATTATAAAGCAGTAGATCCTATAACTGGAAAAATAGGAATATACAAAAGTAGGTGGGTTTCAAAAGTTGGTTATGTTAAGGAAGAGGGATGCGTCCAACTAATTTTTGCACCAGATATTATCCCCTTATTTGTAAAACTTGAAGAAAAGTTCACAAGATATGAACTTAAACAAATCTCACCACTTACAAGCATTTATGCTATTCGCCTGTATGAGTTACTCATACGTTGGAGATCAACTGGTAAGTTATATATTTCTATAGATGAGCTTAGATCAAAACTCGGATTGATAGAAGATGAATATAAAAAGATGGGAGACTTTAAAAAAAGGGTTCTTACCGTAGCTTTAAATCAAATTAACAAATTTACGGATATTACTGTTTCTTATATACAAAAAAAGGAGGGAAGAAATATTTCAGAATTACATTTCATGTTTGAAGAAAAAGAACAAAATAAAACGAGTACAAGTGCTCCTTTAGAGCCAACTTATAAATTGACAGCTAAGCAATGTATATTCTTTGCTAAAAAGCTATGTGATATTACTAACTATCCAAAATTTGGTAATGATTTCGCACATCGTGGAGAGACTCTAGAAGACTTTCAGGAAAGGATATCAAGTGATCTTCTTGATAGCGATAATGTTAGAAAGTATTTTTCTTATTTGTTAGAAGTTGGTTATGCTCCTAAATACAAGAAGTAACCCTTTAGTTAATTGTCACTTTAAACAAAAGACCACGCCCTTTCATACTAAGTTTTTAATTAAGATTGCTTTCATGTGATTTTAATATGAATTAGCATAAGTTACATAACTTATGCTGGTTAAGTAACCACCTATCCTGCCTTTATAATTTATTGCTGCAGTTCTCATCATCATTGGAATAAGTGGACAGATTCCTGACACGGAATACTATAACTGAGGTCACCTAAATAGGATGGATAAGTTATGCAAGTTACGCCACTTAAATAAGTTAAGGCGCTAAAGCGATAAAAGCTACATGATAGCCAGTACTGAGCACTGGCGATCTAAGTCAATGCTGCAGTTCTCATCATCATTGGAATAAGTGGACAAATTCCTGACATGGAAATTGCAGCGAGATTGGCTAAAGTTACTGCACTGATTATCAGTCGAGATGTCGTTATTGATTATGCCTTATACGGAACTCCAGAATTAGCCCTCGTTGCGAACAACAAAGCCAGAAATCCTGCAGTTCCGCGGACGCTGATAAGTAGACAGATTCCTGACACGGAATACTATAACTTACATCACTTAAATAGGATGCGTAAGTTGTGTAAGTTACGCCACTTAAATAAGTTAAGGCGCTAAAGCGATAAAAGCTACATGATGGTCAGTACTGAGCACTGGCGATCTAAGTCAATGCTGCAGTTCTCATCATCATTGGAATAAGTGGACAAATTCCTGACATGGAAATTGCAGCGAGATTGGCTAAAGTTACTGCACTGATTATCAGTCGAGATGTCGTTATTGATTATGCCTTATACGGAACTCCAGAATTAGCCCTCGTTGCGAACAACAAAGCAGAAATCCTGCAGTTCCGCGGACGCTGATAAGTAGACAGATTCCTGACACGGAATACTATAACTGAGGTCACCTAAATAGGATGCATAAGTTGTGTAAGTTACGCCACTTAAATAAGTTAAGGCGCTAAAGCGATAAAAGCTACATGATGGCCAGTACTGAGCACTGGCGATCTAAGTCAATGCTGCAGTTCTCATCATCATTGGAATAAGTGGACAAATTCCTGACATGGAAATTGCAGCGAGATTGGCTAAAGTTACTGCGCTGATTATCAGCCGAGATGTCGTTATTGATTATGCCTTATACGGAACTCCAGAATTAGCCCTCGTTGCGAACAACAAAGCCAGAAATCCTGCAGTTCCGCGGACGCTGATAAGTAGACAGATTCCTGACACGGAATACTATAACTTACATCACTTAAATAGGATGCATAAGTTATGCAAGTTACGCCACTTAAATAAGTTAAGGCGCTAAAGCGATAAAAGCTACATGATGGCCAGTACTGAGCACTGGCGATCTAAGTCAATGCTGCAGTTCTCATCATCATTGGAATAAGTGGACAAATTCCTGACATGGAAATTGCAGCGAGATTGGCTAAAGTTACTGCACTGATTATCAGTCGAGATGTCGTTATTGATTATGCCTTATACGGAACTCCAGAATTAGCCCTCGTTGCGAACAACAAAGCCAGAAATCCTGCAGTTCCGCGGACGCTGATAAGTAGACAGATTCCTGACACGGAATACTATAACTTACATCACTTAAATAGGATGCGTAAGTTGTGTAAGTTACGCCACTTAAATAAGTTAAGGCGCTAAAGCGATAAAAGCTACATGATGGTCAGTACTGAGCACTGGCGATCTAAGTCAATGCTGCAGTTCTCATCATCATTGGAATAAGTGGACAAATTCCTGACATGGAAATTGCAGCGAGATTGGCTAAAGTTACTGCACTGATTATCAGTCGAGATGTCGTTATTGATTATGCCTTATACGGAACTCCAGAATTAGCCCTCGTTGCGAACAACAAAGCAGAAATCCTGCAGTTCCGCGGACGCTGATAAGTAGACAGATTCCTGACACGGAATACTATAACTGAGGTCACCTAAATAGGATGCATAAGTTGTGTAAGTTACGCCACTTAAATAAGTTAAGGCGCTAAAGCGATAAAAGCTACATGATGGCCAGTACTGAGCACTGGCGATCTAAGTCAATGCTGCAGTTCTCATCATCATTGGAATAAGTGGACAAATTCCTGACACGGAATACTATAACTGAGGTCACTTAAATGGGATGCATAAGTTATGTAAGTTACGCCACTTAAATGAGTTGAGGTGCTAAAGCGATAAAAGTGGCACTGTTGGAAATATAGATTTAAGTCGATGATTTTTCCTTTAAAAAAAGTACTTAAAGACGGCTTTGTTGCACAAAGCTGTTTGTAAGGTCTGATTCAGCAATATAATTTCCGAATGAAGAAGCCAGCAACTAAAATCTACCGTACAACGAATTGGTCCGCATATAAACTCAGTGCGAGAAACTTTCAGAGCCAAGTGAATGAGATAACACTAAATATAAAAAAATGGAAGAATAATTTACTAAGTTATTGTTTTTAAGTTGATCCTTGTTTTATATGGGGGTGATAATAACTTCTGATTACTAGTTTTTACCTTAAATATACCGATTGAAAGATTCATTTAAAGGCTATGAATACATGAGTTTTACAGTTTGGCTAGGTCAGCATGAGTACTTTTCACAAGATTTAAGATCGACCATGAACGTGATTAAGTTATAGGGGATTGATGAAATAGTTTTTATGAATTTCTGGCTTTCTGGGCTGATTTTATCAAATTCATGTCTATGCAAAATTGCGACATATTTCTCGTGCTGGTAGTTATCCAGAGTTTGGTCTGCATCTATCCATAGTGCAGACCTTTTTTTGGTGACAGTTTTTTCTTAGTGATTTTCGATCTGGATGTAGTGATTTCACGTTTGCAGAATATATCTTGGCGGTGATCCATCTAATATTCGTGATTATAAAGAGAGCTAATTCACAGGTTCTACAGATTATGTAGCGACTAACTATATCAAAGTCTATTTGCAGTTGATGGTTGGCGCTTAGTTTATATTTACGCTTAGGTTTCAGTTAAAAAATCAATATTCTGTTGAATCCGTGATTGAATCATCTGTAGGGTAGATTCTCGAATTTGATGGGGATACAGGCGCTGCGCAATTTGACTAAATTGAAGTGCAATTTCACGCATGGTCAAGATGATCTCATCGACTTCTAGAGTAGTCAGATTAGCTTCTGAAGTACCGAGTTTATGTATGTCATTTCGGGAAATATTGAGCGCTTCTCCCATAATGTCCATTTGATGATAACCACCTGGACCCTCGCAGAAGGTCACATCATAGGCTGGAGCCAATTTCCATTGACCATTTTTCTCCATGAGAAATGAAAAGTTCTTAGTATGGTCATCCCGATTATTGAAAAGCACATTAAACACAGCACGTTTAAAAGCATGCAATCTTTCTCGTACATCTTGCGTACACATCAAGGTTGCCCGGAGAAAATTGCGATAGTCTAGGCTACCTGGAACTTTATAGTCTGCTCCTGTATATGCAGCCAAACTCTGCATTGGAATCCGCATACCATTTTGACGATCGAATCGTTTAGAAGCAAAAGCCGTTAAACCATTGGGCAAATTAAAGAAATGGGTATCTGGAGTCTCAATTGCACAAAGTCGCAAACATTCTGCATAGACGGCTTCAATGGCGCAGACTTCAGGATGCTCTTGCTGAGCAGGAAACTTAATCAGCCAGGCTTCATGTTGATCAGAATCTTGAGTCGAAAACTCTAAATTGACAGGATCTCGGTAAACCAACGCTTTTGGTCTGGCACCTTGAGGGGAGCCACCCATGACCAATAAATGCTGTAGAAATTCACCACCTTCACCTTTGAGTACTTCTTGAACTTCCTGGGCCAGTTGTTGTAAAGGGATATTTTCTGAGGTTTGCATGTCAGCAACACAAGGTTCAAAGGAGAGGGCACCCATTGCGTGACTACTAATATAGGTCAGACGCTCCAAAGGTCCAATTCGTGCTGAATTTAAGCCAATTTTTTTGAAATATCGATCCATCAACATCATGCCCCAACCATCTGGTAAAGCGTCATAGACTGGACCTGGGAGTCCCATTTGATGAGTAGGAAAACCTTGTCTGAATGGTAGACCTTTTAAAGGCAGCAAGTAAGAAGAGAGCTCAACACCTTGCTGTATTGCTTCTGGACTATATTCAAAAGCAATGGTGGGTCTACCTGTCGTGGCTGTTGAACTAATCAGCGTTCCCCATAACCATGATTCGCCCCAACCGTTGTAATAAACATTAAGTCTATTGAGCATTATCCCTTCCTCTTAATACGGTGGCGCTTACTTTGACTCTCATAGCGAAGAATGTCATTCACACTGTTAAGCTGAGGTTTAAATAGTTCCTGAAGTTCGTTTAATCGACCCAAGACCATTGCAATACGGACTAAATTTTCAACAGATACATTTCGTCCCGCTTCAAGATTCGAAACTGTATTCACGCCGACACCAGCGCGTGCTGCTACCTCAGCTTGAGACATCTCCAGAAAGAGTCGTTGCTTACGTAAACGCTCACCTAAAAGAGTCACAACTTCTTCTGGTTTAGTGAAATATAAATCCATTAAATTGGGTCTTAAGAATGAATAATTTAATTAAATCACAAAATAATGGAATTAATCTATAGCTATAGTGTGGCTAAGGAGGGCTTTGTTGCACAGCACATCAGAAGGGTAGGTATAGTCCTTGGGTATCGGTTACAGAAAATCATCAGGATGTACTTTGACTGATTGTTGATACGGAGATTTCAGTATTTTCATTTTTCCTAATAGGTCACATTACTTAGAAAGGGTTCTTCGAAAATTAGTTCATACTTTAAAAATCCTATAAATATTGAGGATATTTTCTTAATGCTTTCAATATAGCATGCGGCTATATGTAACTCGAACGGGCTTAATCTGCCTTTCAGTATAAATTTTTTGGGCGTGAGAGGGGAGAGGTGTGAGGGCAAGCAATTTATATCGTGGATACTTCTAAATTACTTATGTAATAGAAGGTGGTAAACATGGATTTAGAGGTAATAACACTAAATATAAAAAAATTGGAAGAATAATTTATTAAATTATTGTTTTTATGTGGTTATTGGTGATGTTATGAATAATAATAACTTTTTCTTGATGAATTTTACCTAAAAAAATTGATCAGATAATTTTCTTTAAATGTCATGCATACATAAATTTGACAGTTTGAAGGGATCGGTATGTGCATTTTTCACAAGGTTAAAGATCGACCATAAATGTGATAAACGGCAGAGGATCATTGAAAAATGAATGGATTTAAACACTACATGTATGCACGAAAAAAAGTATCGCTGCGGTTCTGCTGACAGGCTGTATTGAGCATTGAATGCAAATGATGTAGTAATTGTCTACAGGCTATAGGACCAGCATGAAGAAGAATGAAATGTAGTTGCCAATTTATAACCTTGGTTGAAAAGCATAGCATTGTTATTCGGAGAAGTGAGGTAAGCCATCCTTCTCTTATTCATTTAAAATGATTCTTACTCAACTGATCTCGACTCATGGGCTGGTTCCAATTAGACGGATAATAACTTCCATCCCCTATCTTTTTCTTACCACATTTCTTGCATTTAATCCCTTCTTTGGAGATTTGATTCAGCATCACTGTTGTCGGTTGAATCAAATCAATGACATAGTTCGTTGGTTCAGGAAAAGCAGAAGAGGCTGCTTTATTGCAAAAGAGAACATTCGGATCAAATGGATTGGATTGCACAAAAGCCATGATACAGCCACAGAGTAATTCACCTGCATGTAATCTGTAACATCCATTCAGGTCATCAGACGAAGATTAATCTGAAATTTAAGCACTAAACGCCATAAATCTATGTATGGGCAGACTTTTTTGAGACATATGTTGATAAACATGCGGCAAGTTACATTGCTTAAAAGTCTATCTAAGTTAACGATCTATTCAATTCTGGATAAGTAATCTGAATATTACGATCCTAAATTACCCGAAGAGTATTAAGATTTCTAAGAATCGTGATTGTTGGTTTATTTGGGAAATTAATCAGTGGATTGAAGCAAAGATGATGGCTCATTAAGGATTGTGGGCTTCGACTACTTAAATTTTAGGTATTTTGAATAAAGCATATTTCAAAAATCTTAATTAATGGATTTAAATTACCATAAAAACCTTCAATATTGGCTTGAATCCATTGTTGTTGAGAGTCAATGCGAGACCAATCAATACCATAACCACAATGAGCAATCAGATGCTCAAAGAAAATCCGTTGTGTACGTCCATTACCTTCACGGAATGGGTGTATGACATTAAGCTCACAATACAAGTCGGCAAGTTGAGGAATCAGTTGTTGTGGTGCTAAGCCTTGAAAGTATTTTTTTTCTTGAAGCGTTTTGAGTAGTTTATTGGTTTCAATTTCAATACGGGAAAAATTACAAAAACGGGTGTCACCTTTGGAAATATCGATTTGTCTTAACTTTCCTGCCCAGTCGTATAAGTCGCCAAAGAGCTGCGCATGAATTGATTTTAAGTATTGTAAGTCGTAAGGTGGTTCAGCATATTCAATTAAGTTACTTGCCAATCCAGACAGTTCTAGTTCAGCTTGTTCTAAAATTTGTTCATCATGAATATTGAGTTTGTTCTTTAGGATATTTGTGCCAGGGTAACAATACAGGCTGTCACCCATTTCCCCATATTTATCCATACATGCACCTGACTAAGTTTCGGGTTGCGAATACTTCTTATATTTTTGCAAGATTTCAGCTTTACTTTGTTGAGTTGTTTGAGCTGTCGTTGTAATGCCTTCAAGCTTTAGGCTGGCTTGATAGTTTTGCGCACGTGTCGCTTGAATATATTTTTTTTTCTGTTCAGTGGTTCTGAGCATTTCGAAACTCCATTGATGCTACACGTGAAGTAAGTATAGCAGAGAATCTTTTTGATCAATGCTGCATACACAGCATTTCAAAATGTAATACAACGGTATTGTTTCATGTAATAACAGAAAACTAAAAAAAAGTGGAAGAATTTTTAAAATTTAGACCACCCATGATAAGTAAACCATATGTATTTGTTGATAATTGTAATTTTGAGAAAATTTAGTTGATAAATTAAATGAATTTTAATATACAAAGATATGCTCATTTTTTATATCGATAAAAATGTTAAAATTTGACTATTTAGTAAAAAATATAGAGATATTTATGGGGCAATTTATCATGCCCTTTTGCTTTGAGCGACAAAATGTTCAATTTAAGATAGTAAAAATTAACTCAGAACTACTGAAAATCAAAAAGATTAAACAGAGCCAGAAAGTAGTAGTACAAGCAAAGTTCAAAATAATCTATGTGAAAATTTGGCAAAAAATATTGCTATTAATGCAAACGGAGCCATGCTTACGTGTACATTCTAATTATGTTGCAATCTTACAGTTGATACATAATCTTGATGATTTTATCGAAAAATCACAGCAACACTTGTGCTTTGAGAGAAAAGCTCAGAAAGAGCTGGATGCTAAATTTTTTGCTAGATTTTTTAAGCTGACAAAGAGTTCAATAAAAGATCAACTTTTACCAAATTGTTCAGATCGTAATGAATTTAACCAATGCAATTTGATAAAAAATTAAGCGAAAGCGAATATGCCAAAGATTGAAACAGAAGAGCAATTCTTAGATTTAGCAGAAAAATTCCAAAAAGATTATTGTTTATTACGCAATCATGTTGTGAATACACAATTTGTCGATCTATCAGATGATTTACGTGAAAAAGCCCATGCTCTATATAAGGAAGCACAACAGATATATGGCTATATATCTAGTTCTAGACAATTAGGTAAATATTATTATCTAGCTTCTTTAAGTTATTTTGCATGCCCGACTACTAGTAATACTCAAGAGCTGTCGTCTGAACGTTATTTGATTCTACAAGCGAGTTTTTTAACATATCGGCAGTATCAAGAATTTGCAAAAATTGATAAAGCTGAGAATAAGCAAAAACATGTTTGTGATCTCTTTCGCTATGTATCACGATATGTTCTGGATTCTAATCATGCTGAATTATTTCAAGAATGCAGTGAGCTACTAAATCGCTATGTCATGTACGAACGTAACTTGAAAAAGGAGGATCGTAATCAACTTTTTAATATTAAAGATTTCAAACAAGTACAAGCCATAGAGTATTTATCGGCTCTATTAATAATTTTTAAAAGACTTGATGATCGTCGTGTTGTTCATCGTCAGCGTAAGTCAAAAAAAAGTAAAGTTTTGCAATGGCCGACGAAAAATGAACTCAAAAAATTTCGTGAAATTAAAACGGGTAAGCAAGTAGATATTGGACATAACGCAAAGATCAGTATTTATGATGCCGCTCTTCACAAAGATGAAGAGGGTGAAGTTGATCTATTAGATCCTGAAATGGAGTTTTATTCAGAAGATGAAAAGTCTAAAAATTTAAATTATATACTCAGCGATAATGCGACGCATCTAATGCGGCATCGCCAGCGCCGTCATGCTCCTTTTGTTACAAATCCACATTATTTGGCGCCAGATATACTGAAGCAAATTGTTTATGTGTTGAGAACCGAGTTATCCGGGCACTGGAGGGATGCTGCAATCGCTGCAGCATGTTTATTGTCACTTTTGACGGGATTATCACCCGTCGCACTGATGGATTTTAACGAGCTTATTCAAGATGGAATTTTGATCCAGAATGGTTCAAGTAGACGTCGCGAATATTTACTCAAATTAAATCTTAAAATTACAGAGCAGAAGATTAAGAGCTTAAATCATGTGCGGTGGAATGAAGTGATGACACATCAACTACATTTACCTTCTGCTTGGTTTGACTATATAGAACAAGCATCGAATCCACTAATTTCATCAACACACATTAATACGAAACTTAAGAATTGGCTTGATAATCGGTTTGTAGGTTCGATCACTGTAGAAAAACTGCAGGCTCAATTATATTTTCATATATATTATGAAACATATAATGAATATCTTGCTCATGTAATTGCTGGGCGGGATAGTCAGCATCACATGCCTGGTATCTATTATGGCGGGCTACCGAAAACTCAACTCAGTAGCACATATCTAGCCTTTTTAGAAAAAGCACTTACACCACATTCCACACATTTTACTGAAGACACGGCTGAACTAAAAATATTGCAACAACAATTCAAAGTGCAATCTGCATTATCTATAGGAAGGATAGGGAGCCAACTGGCACTTGAACCCAATTTTGTGAAAGAGCAATTCCATATTTTACATAGACATTGTCACGAAAACATCCAAGAAGATAAGCACATTATTAATCAACTTAATGCATATGCGTGTTGGATGTGGCATATCAGTTTGTTGAGTTTGGCAAGTCGGCCTAAAAAAAACCTGTTGGGGAATTTGGATGATTATTGTGTTGAGCTCAAGCTTTTATATGTGAATGATAAAAAAAATAGTAAAGCAAGAAAAGATGGTCGTTTTATCCCTTTATCTGATTTTTTCATAAAAACACTGCAAAATTACACTGCCTTTTTAGAACAAATTATTGAAGCGTACGGTTCATTTTTTAGACAAGTCTTTGCAAAGAAGAAGATAACTGTAAATGATCTTTTTGGTAAGGTCATTTTTAGTAAAGATATCTTGCCGATAACTGTCAAAGAATGGCAGAGCAGGAAAATTAAGTTAATCCCTTTATCGAGAAAATGGGTGAATTCATATATGCAAGGAGTCTTTCCAAAGAATATGTATTCGAATTGGTTACGTCATTTTGACATGAACTTTTTGATGCATGAGCAGCAAGAGGGTAAACCAGCATTAGCTTTTCACTTAATTCAGGCCCTGTATGGTCATGACCAACGTGACCGAGAGGCTTTTCATCCGCATTCTTCACTTATCCCGAATGTCTATGTACAGCAAGCCCGCCAGCAATTGCAAGATAATGTCAAATCTTTATCGATTAAACACTTAGAGCGAAAATAGTTGTATGCAAAAAATCAAAGAACTAATAAAACCACAACTAGATGATCTATTTGTTGATATTCATAAAATGGTGAAAAAGTCGCTAGATAGACAGCCTTCTCCACCTGAAGTATTGACGAAAGAAATGCAGCAAAAACTTGATCAGCAGATCGCTGAAAAATGGCATGACATTAAAGATAGTGTTGATTGTTTGAGTCAAAAGTTGAGCCGAGACGAACAATCAAAACTGATGCAATTTACTGAAGATGAATTTAATAAAAGAAGGAAGCAATTCAACCAGAATGTAGATAAAAAATCATACAGAATTAAGCTAAATCCACATACTAAACGGATCGTACTGCCTAGAAAAATTGAGAGTACAGAGTCACGGTTAGAACAGGGGCATCTACATATCCATGTACTTAAGGAATTAAGGCAGTATTGGCAAGATTCATTTGAATATTGGAATGAACCAAAGTACTTATGGGGAAATTTATGCTTAAGTTTTATATATATTTCAGGCTGTGCAGATGAACAGCATTTGATTGCTATTCAGAAGCAATTGCAGGAGGCCATTGAGCTTGGTACAGATCTGAATTGTTTTCGGTTATACCATTCGGACTACAAAAAAATCACTAATCCATTGTTACTACATTATCGTGTTGAAAACTCTCAATATGGCAACGATGTAGAACAGGGAAAGTTGTACCAATGGAAACATGTTTTTTTTAACCCATATGCGCAGTTCATTTTGCAATATTTAAAAAAGTTGAAAGCTACTCAGAAAGAATTTTGTCTGCAACATTCAGTTGAAGATTGTATTTTAGAAAGCTTGAGTAAGATAGGCAGGAAAAAAAGTCTTGGGGATCTGCAATATCAAATTAAACGCCGTGGATTTCGTGCATTTAATGATGTGCAAATGGTACTCGAATTTAATCCAAACCTCAGCATAGATATATTTTTGAGTAATGTGCTTCAGCAAGAGATTAATACTGTTGCTTTAAGGCCATCCGAATTTAGATTGCTGTGGAATAATGATTACAATCAAGTCACAGAACCAGATAATCGCCCTATTCATTTTGAACAAGAGCAGTTACTTCCTGAAGTTCCGACTGTTCAAAGCAAATTACAAACGATTCCGTATGAGTTGATGTTGTTTGGTCAAAAGAAACGTAAAGGTCAAAAAGTTGAGCGTTTAGATAAAAAGAGGAATAAAGAAGAACGCACGCTACGTTTTTGGCAAGAAACTAGAAGGGTGTTAGAGGAGAAGATAGTTGATGCTAATACAGAGGAAAAGTCTTTAATTGATGCTCAACTACGCTTAATTCACTGGTTAATGCATTTAAAAAAACGAGGGCTTCAATTATCAACTATTGAAAGCTACTTAGGATCGTTTGGCAAAGAATTTATATTTGAGATTTGGCTCAATAAATTAGATTTAAAGCAACAATCCATAGATGACTATGAGGATTTATATCGGCAGCTATTGAAATACAGCAGTGAACGTGATGAAAAAGCAGTTCAACGAGATTCGGTGAAAGGAAAAACCTCTCGTAAGATGCACCAAAGCGCAGAATACCGTTTTGGTCGCCTAAAAGATTTTCATCAATTCTGTATAGAGAATTATGATGCTCCAGGGGTATTGGTGCTACAGAATTCAAGTTTTAAGCATTTACAAATTTGCAATGCACGGCTAGTGAGTCCTTTGCTATTTGGCAAATTATTGGAAAAACTAGAAAATTTAAGTCAAGAGCCAACGGCATCAGAGTGGGTCGATCATCTGAGTTGTTTAAAGCTGATGTATTTACTAAGTTATAGAACTGGACTTCGATTAAATGAAGTTCGTTGTCTTAAAATACAAGATATTATTTGCCCAGAGCTACTTTATAAAGAAAAAGAAAATACAGTTTTTAATAATATCACGCTTCATATCCAAGACAATTCATATCGCCGTCTGAAAACGCGAAGTGCGAATCGTCAAATACCATTGAAAATTGCATTGTCAGAACATGAGTTTTTAGTAGTACAACGTTACATACAACATCGTTATGAGCAATATTTGGTTAATCAGCAGGATGATCTACTTTTTAGTGTGAATCATCGTGTATTAACTGATCAATGTATCAGCAAAATTACAGTAGATTTGTTTAGTCAAATATTAGGTATGCATCATGGCTTTAGTTTTCATACATTACGCCACAGTGCTGCTAACTATCTAGCAATAACTTTGCTCGGTTCAAAAGAAATGATCAAGACCTACACAGATTGTCCTTGGGTAAAAGCAAAAAAGATGAGGGATTTATTGTTTGGTATGAAAGCACGTGCTCAAGAAGAGATTATTCAACATAAATGGCAGGTGCTCGCCTCTTGGATGGGGCATAGCAGTATTGAGCAAACGGCTTCAAATTACCTTCATGTTTTGGATTTATTAGCAGTCGATCGAATTTATAATTCGCCGTGTATCATTTCAAAAAAAGTATTAGAACAGTGTTTTAGTCCAGTGAAGTCAAGTACAGACTACATAAACCTAAATCGTTATACTCAGCAGCAGAAATGGTTTAATTCTTATCAGCAAACACAGCCAGTTACGATGGCTGGCCGACAAGAAAAGAAGTTTAGTATAGAGAAGAGTACTCTGACACCTTTTCAACGTTTGATAAGTTTTAGAGAAGGTCGTTTAAGCGAAGATACCCAAGCTCAAGAATGGATGCAACGATGTCAATGGATGAGCACTAAATGGATGGATCGCCAAAAATTTAATTTAAAAACGAATTATGTTTATAGTAAGAATTTAGAAGAGAGTTGGTTTGATGAACTTTACGAAAAGGCTAAAAAACTGACTCGTCCAGATGAAATAATTCCTCTCCTTGATTTTCATTATAAAGATGATAGGCAGCAAGATGCACTGAAAGAAAAGAACATGGTTAAGGCGCTTAAAATATTATTATTATTTGGAAAACTGCGTAAGAATTTTCTACATTTTCAATGCCGAATGAAAGGTGATGAGCAACAAATTGTTAATTTTATTACTGGTATAGAGCCAATGTTAGGAGATCATCTGTATTTAGAAAAACAAAACTACCCAGTTAATTTGGATGCTCCTGAGCGAACCGTTAAATTTAGTTTTCAAAGAGTTGTCGGCTCTAACAAAAAAAATGTTACTCCGCTGGTTATATTTAATTTAATGTTAAAAATGATGCAAAAAGATGAACTCTGGTTGAAATAGCCTAAGCAAACTAAAAGGGGAATTGTTTAAAAATCTCTCTGGTTATAAGTAAACTGTCTTTATGAAAAGCATCATACTAACTTTGATTCATAATAAAGGGAATTTAAAAGCTTTAGCATCACAATTTGGTCACTGGATTTTAGACAATAGTGTAAAGATTAGCACTTTGGTAAATCGATGAGCTAAAGTGTTGTAGTCCAAACTCGATCTGACAATTACCCATTTTTTAGTGTGCCCGTCAGGTTAAATTTGAACTGAATTTTTCTCAGCCCAAATTCATTTCCAATCAAGTTATGTTTCAAGTGGCGTGCGAACACTGCACAATTTAATTCACGGTGCCTAAGACAGGTATCAACTTCGGACCAGCCATTCTAGCTTTGCTAATGATTTCCACCAGCTCATCATAAGTCAGTTCAAACTTATCCTCACTATCAAATACATAGACCATATTCTTGCCTTCATGTTCAGGTGGAGTAGGTGGTACAAATCGTTTCGGGATAAGAATTTGTGCGAGTTGTTCGTCAGTTAATTTAAATAAGTGCATGTTTTTATCCTACTCTTGGTAAGTCAGACCATTTGGTTAAATACGAAGGTGATCTAAGGTTTTGATTCATGTGCCATGTGGCTTCTTTATTGTTGGCAATGCCTAGCGTGACGAGATTCTTCCCAAACCGTTCACTGATGGCTTCGATGGCATCTGAAAGCCTTTCTCGCTCTTGCTTATGTGAATAGTCCGTGAATAGATCGGGCACAAACTTGGATTGATCTGTAATTTCGAGCAGCACGATTCCCGCCTTTTTATACTTAAAGCCTTTCTTAAATATCTGATCGATGCCTTTCATCGCGGCCTTGGTGATGAGCAGTAGATCATCCGTATGCTCATGCATTTGAACGACGATGTAAGGCGAGTAGCGCTCTGTCTTATCAAAGCGACTGGTTTGGATATACACGCCGATCATCTTGCAGATTGAGCCATCTTCCCGCATTCGTTTCACGGCTCTGGCCACATAAAGCCGAACCGAAGCTTTAATGTCATCCATTTCATACACTGGGTTGCCATATGAACGGCTGCTGATGATTTGCTTCTTCGCTACAGTATCATCACTAAGGTCAATACAAGAAAGGCCCTGTAGCTCAAGCACCGTCTTTTCCATCACGATACTAAACTGCTTTTTGATTTCTTTAGGATTGGCATTGATCAGATCCAGCACAGATTGAACACCCATAGTATTGAGCTTCTTACAGTTCTGTCTGCCTACGCCCCAAACCTCAGACACATCAACCTGCGCGAGTAGCGTTTCTGTAGAGCATGGGTCCATATGGGCCAGATTACAGACCCCATTGAAGAACTTGTTTTTCTTGGCGAGATGATTGGCAATCTTGGCTTCGGTTTTAGAGCGACCAATTCCAATACAGCAGGGTAGGCCTAACCAACGCCAAGCCTTAGCCCTCATGTCTTGAGCATATACAGTCAGGTCAAATAGATGCTCGTAAGCTGTGAGCTTCAGAAAGCATTCATCAATGGAATAGACCTCTTGATCTCCTGGTGCAACATAGTCCCCAAGCAGCTCCATAAAGCGCTTGGACATTTCGCCATATAAGGAGAAATTACTGGATAGCACCTGAATGTTATGTTGTTTGATCAGCTCTTTAATTTGGAATACAGGAACACCCATCTTGATGCCTAAGTCTTTCGCTTCCTGGCTTCTGGCCACGGCACAGCCGTCATTGTTGCTGAGCACAATGGTTGGGCGATCATTCAAGGCAGGATTAAACACACGCTCACACGAGACGTAGCAATTATTCACGTCGACTAACGCGAATATTTCATTTTCACTTTGCATGGTTATTCTTCTTTTTATGAGCGGTGATAAATACGCTTTAAATTAAAAGTCACCACACCCCAGATTGATATGGTCTGACTATCATCAGGAATGATGTGATTGTAATTCGAATTTTCAGCCTTCAACCAAAGTTCTGGAAGCGGATAATCTTCATCTCCAAATATTTCTTTGATTTCAGACTTGGACATCTTATTGGTGATCATCAGCCGCTTAATGGTTGAGGCATTGTCATCAATCAGGGCAACCACGATATCGTAATGCTTGGCTTCAATACTGCGATCAATAATGATTGGATCATTAATCTCTAGGCCAGCATCGAGCATGGATTCACTGTCTACATAGGCAATAAAAGTAGAAATAGGGTTGTGAATCAGGAACTCATTCAGATCGAGTGCTTTGTCTTGCTCATCCTTGGTGCTGAAGGCCGGACCTGCAGGAATACGCTCTAAAGAGACGGGAATAGATACTTTGGATTTGGGTAGGACAGCAGTAAGCCCTAATTTTTCAACAAGCTCATTTTGAACAGCGATTTGTTCAAGCACGGTGTTGATGGTAGGACTTGGTTTACCCTCTGGACCCATGAGCTCTTGTAAAGATGACCATGCGTCGTCAGAGAAGTAAATAGGCAACTTCTTAGACATGAGATATGCACTTCTGCATTGACTGCTGAAATGTCGCTGTTTGGAGTGCCTAAAACTGCATTGTTTTTAATATTCTCTTGCATTCTGTTTTGATTGCTTAGCTCTTTAAGTTTCTTCACGTGCTGATCTAAGCGTCTTTGGTATTCTTCTTGTTTGGTGGATTCGCCACGGATAATACGCTCAATCCCTGCCTGAATTTCCGCTTGGCAGTGGTCAATTGTTTCTTGGTCAAATTCATGTTGCAGCACGCCAGCCGACCACTTGTAAGATGCTCGTAACGCCTCTGCTTCTGCTTCGCTGTATATACGTCTAGTGTTGTTTTTCATCGCTTACCCTTTTTTTATTGAGATATTTTATTCTTATCCTTGGCTTGGGTGATGGCTTAATTGCTTGCTGTTAAAACCGTATCTCTACGATCTATAAGTAGACAAGTTTTGTTGTGTCTACGAATAGAGCGTTTAGATTTCTCAATGTCGTGTGCGTCCCAAGTTGTGCAATCGCCAGCCATTGCACTGATTGGGTGAGCATCTTGAGAAAGATAGATCAAAGCAATCACTTTTTGATGACTTGAATCATATTGCTTTCTAACAAACTCTACACGGTCAGCAATCTTTAAAAGTTGCACGGTACAAGCCTTTAATAGCAGTGCTTACAGACATTGATGCTCATTCATGTAGGGATTTACGGTTGTTACGGTGACGTATTCGGGTCATGAGGAGAAATCTGGATTGACTGGTACTTGAGAACGCAAGTTTTCAAGATCGCTGGATAGCTTAAGCCTGTAATTGCGTGGTTTTACCTCTGTTTCATCAAACAGGTTAAACACGCATTGTAGAGAGCAAGTACGCTAAATTCGTGGATGGTGTTGTGACTGATAAATTGGTTACTTTTTGGAACCCCTACCGATGAAAATGGAAGGGTTACAGCACTGGAGAAAGGCGGGTTCTGCTCGGTAAGATCTGATGTAATAACGTGGGAAGCACTGCGGTTGTTCGCTTTGGCAAGTGAACTTTAAGCCGTATTCACCAAAACCGATCTTGAATCGGGCATAAGTGAATTTTACAGTGTGGGAGATTTGGTCAGTAGCGTTTGAGTCAATTTCGAGCGAATAAAAACGTAAGCGATTGATGAGCGAAAACCACCTCGAAACATATCCGCGCTTGCGGGTTTTGAGTCGGTGCTATTCAAAGAGATCACGGTAAATCATCCTGAAATTACCGAAAAATACGTGCGTGACTATGCTGAACAGTCAGGGTTTGTAATGGTTCAGGCATTGCAAAAGATCAAAGCGGACTACAAAGCGGCTGAAGAATTTAGTCTAGAAAAAACTGATTGATTTATGGAGACTACCTGTCAGAATTAACAGGTATGGTTAGTCCCATAAAAAAAACGCCAGCAAGGGGTTGCTGGCGTATAAAATGAATCTGCATTGACATGCAGGTATTGCCTAATTTATCAGGATTGATCCATATGTTGCATATCAAAATAACGATTTACAAAAACGAAATTAAAAAGCATCTCCCTGCCCTTATGAGTCTGCTCGGCACACTTATTTTTATGGCCGCATTCTTCGCGCTATCCGTTCACTTTAACGCTGCAATTGTCAAATGTCACTAAAAACTGACCCACTATTTGCATCTAAAATTGACCCACGTAGTTGTTAAAATATTACAGTCGTGAAACTCAATTAATTGATGGCTAACTCCTCCTGATCTATTTTGGTTTGTCGTGGTTTAGTTCGCTTTGTTGCAATTCCCTTGGTACTCGATTCTTTAAAGCGCCAAGACTCATTGCCTGTTTCGACGATATGACAATGATGCGTTACCCCCGCCAAAATAGATATCCATAGTGCGATATGTAGTTGCAGAGTGCCTAACAATATTACTATCTAGGAATATTTTCATGGCCATGCCTAACGAGGCTGTAGCGAAACTCCCAGCCGAATTTTACCCATTAAAGCGGTCCAAATAACAAACATATTTCATGCTGCTATTCAAATTCCAGCTCACTAAAGCGCAACAACTTCGCTACTTTTCAAATAGCCGCGCATCACCAAAAATAAAATATTTGTACTTCGAGTTTTGCTACAACTTCAACGAGTCTGTAGTAAAAGGAATCCGTAAAGACACTTATCCACAGCACTCTCTGTATTGATTAGTAGTAGGTTAAAAGCCACGCAAACGATTTTACATAATCGCCACTTATGAGTAGTGACGTAATTTTAATGTGTCTCGACCTATTTTGAGCCTTCCAGCTGCGTTCGGCCAGAAGCGGACGCCAGGGTGTGCCTTAAAATCCTGCTAAACCCCTCCCAGCTAGCTCCGCCAATTACCGGCGCCTCACTGCATACCAATTGGAAGTCTTATAGCCAAGCGTTTGAGTGCGATTGCTAATTGCTCGCAATAAAACTGTAACATTGAGTCGTTATGCTCACCTCATTATCTGATTTCGTAATCAAAAATAAAGATTGATTACAACAACGAGGGTCTGGCAGCAATGATTCAACTTCAAAATATTACCGTCCAGTACGGACAAATGATTGCGTTGCATCCAACTTCACTCACGTTTCAACAGGGACAGTTTTCAGTGTTGCTCGGTGCCTCTGGTGCAGGCAAATCAACAATGCTCCGTTGTCTTAACCTGATGCAAAAACCCACTAACGGCAATATAAACATTACAATGTTAGGTTCATTGTTGGACAAAAAAATATTGCAAGAGCATCGTCGGCGTACTGGCATGATATTCCAGCAGCATCAATTAATTGGTCGACTTTCTGTTTTGCAAAATGTGCTAATGGGTAGACTAGGTTATCACTCGACGCTTCGTACTCTTTTTCCTCTATCGAAGGAGGATCAATCTATTGGATTACACAGCCTTGACCGCGTTGGGCTACTTCACAAAGCACTCTCACGAGTGGATGAGTTAAGTGGCGGTCAGCAACAACGCGTGGGTATAGCTCGGGCATTAGCGCAGCGACCGGCACTTGTTTTGGCAGACGAGCCTGTGGCAAGCCTTGATCCAGCAACCGCCAACAAAGTCTTGGCGCTCTTACACCAGATATGCAAAGAAGACGGCATAACCGCTGTAGTCAGCCTACATCAAGTCGATCTCGCTAAACGCTATGCTGACCGAATCGTCGGTCTGGCTCATGGCAAGGTTGTGTTCGATGCAATACCAGCGGCTCTGACACAAACGCATGTAACTGAACTCTATGAACAAAGCGTTTGAGTGCGATTGCTAATTGCTCGCAATAAAACTGTAACATTGAGTCGTTATGCTCACCTCATTATCTGATTTCGTAATCAAAAATAAAGATTGATTACAACAACGAGGGTCTGGCAGCAATGATTCAACTTCAAAATATTACCGTCCAGTACGGACAAATGATTGCGTTGCATCCAACTTCACTCACGTTTCAACAGGGACAGTTTTCAGTGTTGCTCGGTGCCTCTGGTGCAGGCAAATCAACAATGCTCCGTTGTCTTAACCTGATGCAAAAACCCACTAACGGCAATATAAACATTACAATGTTAGGTTCATTGTTGGACAAAAAAATATTGCAAGAGCATCGTCGGTGTACTGGCATGATATTCCAGCAGCATCAATTAATTGGTCGACTTTCTGTTTTGCAAAATGTGCTAATGGGTAGACTAGGTTATCACTCGACGCTTCGTACTCTTTTTCCTCTATCGAAGGAGGATCAATCTATTGGATTACACAGCCTTGACCGCGTTGGGCTACTTCACAAAGCACTCTCACGAGTGGATGAGTTAAGTGGCGGTCAGCAACAACGCGTGGGTATAGCTCGGGCATTAGCGCAGCGACCGGCACTTGTTTTGGCAGACGAGCCTGTGGCAAGCCTTGATCCAGCAACCGCCAACAAAGTCTTGGCGCTCTTACACCAGATATGCAAAGAAGACGGCATAACCGCTGTAGTCAGCCTACATCAAGTCGATCTCGCTAAACGCTATGCTGACCGAATCGTCGGTCTGGCTCATGGCAAGGTTGTGTTCGATGCAATACCAGCGGCTCTGACACAAACGCATGTAACTGAACTCTATGAACAAAAAGCGCAATTGAATTCAAACATTCCAAATATTACTCATAACCATTGTTTAACTTAAGAACTGAGGAGAAATAACCATGAAAAAGCTATTCGCTGTACTGTCTCTAATATTGTTTAGCCTCTTAGGTAGTGTCACATATGCCGCACCTAATCCTGACCCCGGCACATTAAAAGTTGCTCTCTTGCCTGATGAAAATGCATCAACCGTCATTAAAAATAATAAGCCTCTAGAGATGTATCTTGAAAAAGCTCTGGGCAAAAAGATTGAGCTTATTGTTACCACTGACTATTCATCAATGATTGAAGCAATGCGGTTCGGTCGTATTGATCTTGCATATTTTGGGCCCTTGTCTTATGTATTGGCCAAACAGAAAAGTAAGATTGAACCATTTGCAGCAATGCAACAAAAAGGCACAACAACTTATCAGTCAGTGCTAATTGTGAATAAGGCGGCGGGCATCAACAACATCACAGATATCAAGAAAAAAGCCGTTGCCTGGGGTGACAAGGCCTCTACATCCAGCCACCTGATCCCCAAATCAATGCTTGCTGATAAAGGATTATTTGCCGGAACGGATTACAAGGAGCATTTCGTAGGCGCTCACGATGCAGTGGCGATGGCAGTTCAGAATGGACACGCGCAGGCCGGTGGTCTGAGCAAGCCCATTTTCAAATCGCTCGTTCTGAGCGGCTTGATCGATCTAAACAAAGTGAAGGTCTTAGCGGAGTCAAAACCGTTTCCTCAGTACCCATGGGCTATGCGCTCTAACTTAAAACCAGAGCTTAAAGAAAAAATTCGTGCTGCCTTCCTCGATTTGAAAGATCCGAACGTGTTGAAACCATTCAAGGCTGAAGGATTCGGGCCTGTAACAGATAAGGATTACGATGTCGTGCGTGATTTAGGTAGTTTGCTAAAGCTAGATTTTTCCAAGTTCTAATTTTTTGAGGTCTCTACAATGAATACGAACTTCGAAGCCATATTGTCAGAGCAGCGCCAAAGCTGGAATCGAGTAGTTAGGTATGTGATATTGATTTTAGCTATTGTCGTCGGATGTTGGTATTACGTTGGTCTATTTGATGGTGAGCGTTTAGGCGAAGGCGTGCCAAGTCTTGTTAGTCTCATTGGTGAGATGTTCCCTCCCAACTTTAGTGAGTGGAGAGCATGGGTCAAGCCAGTGCTCGATACCTTAGCCATGAGTATTGCTGGAACCGCCATCGCTGTGCTTTTGTCCGTGCCCTTGGGTATTTTGGCTGCACGCAATACCAGTCCACATCCAGCGGTCTATCAGGCTGCGCGTGCTCTGTTAAATGTGTTGAGATCTGTTCCTGAGCTTATTATGGGTATAGTTTTCGTGGCAGCTGTCGGCTTTGGTGCACTGCCGGGTGTGTTGGCATTAGGCCTGCACTCAATCGGCATGATCGCTAAGTTTTTTGCGGAAGCGATTGAGCATACAGATCAAGCACCAGTTGAAGCTGCGCAGGCCGCAGGTTGCAGCCCGCTACAAGTGATATTTCATGGCATTTTTCCGCAAGTATTACCGCAAATGGCCGACACCGCGATTTATCGGTGGGAATACAATTTTCGCGCCTCAACGGTGATGGGAATGGTCGGTGCCGGCGGTATAGGTTTCGAGTTGATAGGATCGCTGCGTCTTATGCAATACCAAGAAGTATCCGCGATATTGCTGGTCATTCTTGGGATGGTGACGCTAGTTGATACATTCAGTTCATTCTTGCGTCGCAAGTTCAAGTAGCTAACCCATATAAAAAATCCGGTATACACATGAGGGTCCACATGAAACAAAAAATAGTTCTTACCCACTGGGTTCATCCTGAAATTATCGATTATTTACAATCTGTTGCGGATGTCGTTCCCAACATGACCCGCGATACTATGTCGCGCGCAGAATTGCTGGAGAGAGCAAAGGATGCTGACGCACTGATGGTATTCATGCCTGACAGTATCGATGATGATTTTCTTGCGTCCTGCCCTAAATTGAAGATTGTAGGTGCAGCACTCAAAGGCTATGACAACTTTGATGTCGATGCTTGTACCCGCCGTGGTATTTGGTTCAGCATCGTGCCGGACCTTCTGACCATCCCAACGGCGGAGCTGACAATTGGATTGCTTCTTGGCCTGACTCGCCATCTGGCCGAGGGGGATCGCCGTATCCGAACTCACGGATTTAACGGGTGGAGACCGGAACTATACGGAACGGGTTTAACAGGACGCACACTCGGAATCATCGGTATGGGTGCGGTCGGGCGAGCGATTGCGAAGCGCTTATCGAGTTTTGATATGCGGGTGCTTTATTGCGATGACATCGCCTTGAATCAAGAGCAGGAAAAGGCCTGGAATGCACGACAGGTGAGTCTCGATGAATTATTAAGTAGCAGTGACTTTGTTGTACCTATGCTGCCAATGACGCCGCAAACTTTGCACTTATTGAATGCAGAAACAATTGGCACAATGCGCACAGGAAGCTACTTGATCAATGCGTGTCGTGGTTCAGTTGTCGATGAATTAGCTGTTGCCGAAGCACTTGAATCTGGAAAATTGGCGGGTTATGCGGCAGATGTTTTCGAATTGGAAGAGTGGATCCGTGTTGATAGGCCAACAGCTATTCCGCAGGAGTTACTGACCAATACAGCGCAAACATTTTTCACCCCACATTTGGGGTCTGCGGTCGACGACGTGCGTTTCGAAATCGAGAAACTAGCAGCCAATAATATCTTACAGGCACTGACCGGCCAAAGGCCATCCGATGCTATCAATAATCCAATTTTGGAAGGCGTTAATTGATCAATCTTGAACGCGTAGTTACTTTTCTGGCTGTCGTGAATCGGGGTGGCTTTCGTGAAGCAGCCAAGCACACAGGGCTCTCACAGTCAGCTGTGACTCAGCATGTTAGGCGCCTAGAAGAGTCGCTGAGTGTCAATCTGATTGTGCGAAACAACGCAGGTTGTACGCTCACAGAGGAAGGCAAAGTGTTTTTGCCTTATGCGGAAAACCTAGTGCGCACCGGATCCAGAGCGTGCGCATTATTCGACACAAATCGTCTTGTAATAGGCGCGAGCTCGAATATCGGCATCTATGTATTGCCACCGCACTTGAGGCGGTTCAAGAAAACAGCAACTTGCAATTTTGATGTAGTCATTGGCGATAATCTTACCATTGTGAAAAAACTGGAAAACTTTGAAGTCGATGTGGCCATTATGGAATGGTGGGATCAACGAGAGGGATTTGATGCATGCGTTTGGCGAAGTGAAGAACTAGCTGTGATTGTGCCGGTGGAGCATCCGTGGGCCAAATTGGCGAGTATTCCATTAGATTGGCTGAAGGGAGAGAAATTGCTGGGGGGAGAAACAAGTAGCGGCACAGGGCGTCTGTTACAGCATTTTTTCGGAAGCGTGGCAGATTCTATTGGTGTATCTATGCAGCTTGGAAGCACAGAGGCGGTTAAACGGGCAGTACAGGCAGGCTTGGGTATTTCATTGGTGATCTCTTCGTCTGTGGTCGATGAGTGCGAGAGTGGTCGACTAAGAAGCGTTAAAATTGAAGGGATCACCCCCTACAAAAATCTTTACGTTATTTGTCGTAGCAATATGCTTGAAAATACACCATCGGCACATTTCAAAAAATTTCTACTTCAGTAGATGGATGGTATGTTGTTTATGCCAACAGTTAGAAAGTGTGAAGTTTGCCGTGACATATCATGATTTTAAGTTGATGGTAGCATTTTATTCATTTGCGTTATTTCTCTAGAAGGTAGGCGTCTAAATACTAAGTTTTCTACCTTTAAAAGGCCATATCGAACATCCACTTTAATCTGCGGTATCAAGAGAAGATTATTTTTTGCGAACATCCGCTTTGGGCACAACTGAGCCGGTTCTGGTGCTTTGAAATTAATTTAGATCAATTGCATCGCATATCCACCAGCTAACGTGTCCGTTAGTCTCACTAGCCCCTTTTCGGGTACATCTAGTGTGTCAGGTGCTTAGGCTCTAGCGCAAAAGGCGTACTCTTAATCTTCTCAAGACTCGCCTGTATCCAACCTGCTTTGGTCGCCTGATCATCACTGTGGTCAATGTCCGCGTCATTCAAACCTGATATGTGCTGAATTAGCAGGAGACTTTCACTTGGGATATGCTAGGCAGCTAACCGATAAAAGTTCTCTGCTATTTGATTTGGCGTTTTAAAATCCAAACTCTTTTGAATTCTTCGCTGATTATAAAATAACACAATGTATTTTGTAATATCTGCTTTAGCTTCATCTCTGGTTTTATAGTTGCAATGATGCACTAATTCATTCTTGAGTATGCCCCAGAAACTTTCAATCGGTGCATTATCGTAACAGTCCCCACGTTTGCTCATTGAACCTTGAAAATCACATTTTTCCAGTATCTTTCGATATTCATGGCTGCAATATTGGCTGCCTCTGTCCGAATGAATAATTAAGCCTTTCGTTGGTTTTTGATTACGAATCGCCATAGTCAGTGCATTGCAAACAAGTTGTGCGGTCATACGCTCATTTAAGCTATAGCCAACCACTTGTTTCGTGTACAGGTCTTTTACTGCTGCCAAGTATAACCAACCTTCAGCAGTCCAAATGTATGTAATATCGCTTGACCATGCAAGATTGGGCTTAGTCATTGAAAACTGTTGCTCTAGTAAATTTGCGTAGATCGCTCGATTATGATCACTCTTCGTAGTTCTTTTGAAACGCTTATGACGCTTACAATACAGCTGGTTGAGCTTTTTTATTTGACGTACAGCATACGTACTGATTTTGATACCTTGCGCTTGTAAATGCTTAGTTAATCGAATATAGCCATAGCTTTGTTTAGTTTCCTCATGAGCTATTTTGACCAAAATTGTCTGTTGATTTCGCTGAACCAATCTTTTATTCATGCCTCGTTTTAGCCAATCATAAAATCGTGACACTGAAACGTGAAGTAATCTAGCCATAAAGCTAATCGGGAATAAATATCTTTGCTGTTTCATATAGGCGTACCTTACTGACTTTCTTTCGCAAAGTACGCTGCTGCCTTTTTTAGAAATTCACGTTCCATTTCAGCTGTTTTGAGCTGTTGTTTGAGCTTTTTATTTTCTTCGAGTAAGGCATTTAGATCAGGTGAATATTGTTTAGTGCCTGCTAAGGTGCCAGTCTTTGCTTTATTATTCCAATTTGAAAGAGTTTGCATTGAAATGCCAAGTTGTCTGGCTGTTTCCGATACATTGCCTTGATTGGCTTCAATCAATTTTATTGCTTCAACTTTAAATTCTGCGGTGTAAGTCTTCTGTTTCTTGCTCATGGTAAACTCCTGATGAGTGTCTATAGTTTACCAAGTTAAAACCTCCTGTTTTCTCAGCACACATCATGACTTATGGGATGCAAAACTACGTTGGGCGTGAAGTCATAAAAAAATTAATCAGGATTTTGCATAAATAGTGCGCCGTAAGGCGCATTATTTTTAAGGAAGGTTTGTATTACTCGACAATATATAACTTATGTTTTTTCTTCGGGGGCTCAACTTTAGCTAAAGCATCAAATGTTAATTGATTAAAATCTTCTTCAGAGATTCCAATTTCATCAAGCATTTTATTTTTATCAAAAGATGGTTGTGAGGCTAAAACAGAGATAATTTTGGGCAACATCAAACTCTCATCTCGATGAGTTTCTTCAGGTTCATTAATGTTGTAGCCCAACGAATTGATCTTTATAGAGTTACTACGATTAACCCAATCACTAACTAATCCCAGCTTGTGAGCTTTATAGTTAATAGCCTTCAGGGATGTTCGCCAAATCTTTTTATACTCAATCATATTTTCTAGTGAAAAATAGCGTGGAGCAGTAGAAAGAAATGCATCTGTTGGCATTAAAAATTCAGATGAAAATTGATCCGCTTCAGTTTCGAGAACACGATTATCTTTCTCGACACGAATTTTTTTGTTATGCGTATGCATAACGATATGACCAAGTTCGTGTGCACAATCGAAGCGGGCTCTTTCGGCAGACTTAAATGTATTTAGAAATATGAAAGGGCTACCACTTTCATCATCAAAAAAAGATAGTGCATCAATTTCTCGAATTTCAGTCGGTAATCTAAAGACACGGATTCCCTTTAGCTCACACAACGAAACAATGTTATTAATCGGTTGATTACCTAAAGCCCATAAACCTCTCAACTCTGACGCTAGGTGATCGGCATACTTAGATTCACCCAAAAACTCAGTAATATCTAAATCAGGACGGTGAAAAGTAGGTAACTTTACTTTCTGATTTAAGTACTTGTTAATATTTATTGCTAAAAGAGTATATGCCTCATTAGCTTTTCTATGCTGTGCTTTAATACGAGCAACCGATCTATAGAAGATTTGGTCTGTTTCATGTGGTTGTGTGTCATTACCTGCAAAGAATGACTTGGGTAAATTTAATACACGGCATATATCATCTTGATCATTTTCATTGATTTCTTTATCCACGTCTAAAAGTTGCTTTACCTTAGAGATAGAGCAACTCAATTTTTCTGCGAAATCGGTATTGCTAAGTCCTCGTAATTCTTTAGCAATACGTAAACGATCTTTATTAAACACATTAACCTCAGATTAAACTACAAGCTGAATATCAAAATCATCTGGTTTAATTTCATTAGATGGTTCCAATACTGGCTTAGGATCAGTTTTTACAGGAACTGTATTATCTATTTCAAATGCAATTCTGCAAGTATGGTCACTTGGTAAAATTGAAATTTTTTTCGCTTTTAAGTCCTGTACGAAGCTAGTTGGGTATGCAAATTCAAAAGGAATATTTGGGATATCAATGTCTTTATAGGCTGGATGTGATGCTGAAGGAAAGTATAAAATCCATGTTCTCAATTTTGTCTCATCATCATAAGCAGACTGATTCTCCTTAATATTATTTAATGTCATTAATCCTTTTTCACAGTGTGCTGATACAACTTGATCAGCTAACCCCAATGCAATATTCCCGCTCATAAAGATAATTTGTATTTTCTTTACTGTATTCTCAATTCTTGGCTGGCTGTCATTGTGGAATATCCAAGCAGGATCAGATTGTCGAAGCAGTAAAGCAATCTGTTCTCCAATTTTTCCCCATCGTGCAATAAAGCGTGCACGGTTATAGTGAGTATTTGTTCTATAGTCAGCATCACCGATCATAATTGCGTTTCTGACTAACTCGAGATCAGGTAATCCTAACTGTTTAGCTTTTTTGATAGCATTTTCACCTTTGAAAAAATCACATGGCGTGGGTTCAGAAGGTTGGATTGATTCTTCATCAAGGAGATTTAAATTCATCTTAAAAGTTATCCTAAAGTAGCGAATGTCTTTTTTATAACATCTTTTGATGTTTTAAAAAAGACATTTTTATAAATGTGTGCTATCTTCACTTACAACTTGATAATAAGAATTTTGGAGAAGAGACGTTGAGTAACTTATTCATTAATCATAAAAATTGTCCTGAATGCGGTGGCCGTATCAAAGGCTATTATTACTACTGTGGGCAGTGTGGTAGTCAAAATGTTGTAAACTGGAAGCACACGGGGATATTTTTGTTGATTGCTGGAAAGATTTTTCTGGTTGCTATGCTTTTTTTGCTAAAAAATTTTGTTCAAATCCATTTTTTTCACAAGTTTCATTGTGCTAATTTTTTAAATAATTCATAGAGGTTGATAGTAAAATGAAAGTTAAAGATTTAATTAAATAATTAGAAGAGTTTGATCTGGAATTAGATGTTTTAATTGCTAATGAAGAGAACAAAATCATTGGCATAAAAACCCTAGCCCGATTCTTTGAAATAAGCTATGTTTCTTTTGTTCATCCAGAGACACAAAGAAATGATATGGAAAGAAATGTTGAATTTACCTTTTTAGGAATGTCGACTAAAGACTCTAGAGTTATTGTTTTTATTGACGTTGTTCCATAATTTTCAAGTAGTCAAAATGAGTATACAATATTCATGTGATGCAAGAAGATACAACTGGATAGGATGGGCCCATAAGTATTTGAAGCTGCCTCGTGTATGATCATGGGGACTGTCCAAACAAACGGCTTTTGAGAGTGCTGCCTGATACGAAAAATAATATCCAAGAGATGCTAGCGGTAAATTTAGTGTAAAATTTAATGCTAGCCATCATTAAAACTTATTTAAAAATATGAAGTTATATCGCACAGATTGGAATATGTTTCCTAAAACGGTTATTGACCGTGGTCTTGGAGATGCAACCTCTCATTACATGTATGAAGCTGCTAAAGCAGGGGATGTTGAAAGTGCGTATATTTTAGCTAAAGATTTAGTTTCGGATGAGGCGATTGCTGAACTAGAAAGAATTATCGATGGTCGGGAAACTATTATAGTACCTGTACATGCTGAGGAAGCAGTCGGTCGTAATATGATTCCTTTAGCTACTTCAGCAGTTATAGCAAAGAAACTTGGGCTTGAAGTTGATACGAATATAGTTCAAGCTATAAAAGTATCAAGAACTGGCGGTGATGGGTGGCATAGATTAGCCAACCCACCAGCATTTGATGGGACAATAAACAATGATAAATGTGTTATTATTGTTGATGATACCCAGACCCAAGGTGGTACTTTTGCAGCATTAAAAGGTCATATTGAAACAACTGGGACGAATAAAGTTATTGGAGCATATGCACTGACGGGTAAACAATACTCATCACAATTAGCTCTAAGTAAAGAAACTCTTCAGCAATTGAGGGATGTATATGGTAATCTTGAAGCATGGTGGAAATCGATTTACGGGTACGATTTCGAAAGGCTCACAGAGTGGGAAGCAAAGTATATCCTCAACTCTCGTAAAACAGCTGACGAAGTCCGAGATAGAATCATTGCGTCAAAACAAACGTGATGCTTATGCACTTATGATGAAAATGAATTAATTATTATTTAATTAAGTTAAAAGACTGCTATATAGCGGTCTTTTTTGTTTTTGAGCTCTACAAATTTTAATGAGTACATATAGTTACTTTTATAAAAATGATAATAAAGGGTAGAGGAGGTCATCTAAGAATTTAAAGCACAAGACTTATTTAACATTGATGACAGAAAAAGTGAGTTGTTGGGAACTTAAAGAAGAGGTGGTACTTATAATGGTTACTAAAATACAAGTACTTAAAATATTAAATATATAAAACAATATATTACAAATATATATGATGCGTAGTGTACGCATCATATATATTTTCTTCTATTTTGATATAATGGATCTCGTCAATCCGCTGATAGGTTTCATTTAAATTTCATGAGTCTTACTGAAATTAAAGTTCGCCAAGCTCATTGCAAGGAAAAAACTTGTTTTTTATCCGATGAAGATGGACTTAGCCTGAAGATTGAGCCGACTGGAAGAAAATCTTGGTGCTATCGCTATACAGATCCACAAACAAAAAAACGTCGCCGCATTCAGTTGGGGCTTTATCCTGATTTATCGCTGAAAAAGGCACGACAAGTCAAAGATGACTTTAAAGACAATAATTATTGTTTTGAGCATGATACTGTCTCTAATGTCATCACCTTTCGTAAGGTAGGGGAGGAGTGGCTGCAGTTCAAACTGAAAAATGCATTTAATGATTCACCCCGCTGCGGTGTACTACAGTTAGCAGAAAGATGTTTACAGCAAGATATTTATCCAGACCTTCAGGATTTACCTTTTCAAAACATCAAGCGTTATGACCTGGTTTCAGTAATCAAAAAAATAGAGGGACGCCAAGTAAAAGAACCTGTCAAGAAAGCTTGTAGTTATTTGAACCAAATTTATGACTACGCTGTAGCGATGGGTTATTGTGAATTCAACATCGCGCATGGTTTAAATAAAATCGCCATTAACAGTAAAATCAAGAAGAATTATCCGTATTTGAAAGCGGAGGATATATCAGATTTTAAGAAAAATTTATTAAAATTGGATGCCCATCCGATTATTAAAAAAGCACTGCTGTTCAAATTACATACTGGCGTGCGAGGGGCTGAATTGTTATTGGCTGAGCCTCATCATTTTGATTTAAATGAAAAAATCTGGAAAATACCTGCCTTGCATATTAAACAGTTTCGACGAAAAGTCATATTAGGCCATGAGATTCCCGACTTCTTAGTTCCACTTTCAGATCAGGCTTTAGATATTTTAAAAGACGTCATGCAATGGTCATACGGTGAAAAGTACATTTTTGCTAGCCCACGGAAACATAATCAACCGATTCATTTTAATACATTAAATATGGCTATACGTAAGATGGGCTATGGAAAACATCAATTATCCTCTCATGGACTACGTTCCACTTTTAGTACCATTTTGAATGACTCAGGTTTGTTCCAGGATAACTGGATTGAGGCACAACTTTCACATATTGATAAGAACCGTACCCGTGCCAGCTATAATCACGCTGACTATTTAGCCCAGCGGACTGAAATGATGCAGTGGTGGGGTGATTATTTAAGTACTGCTAAGTGAAAATCGTACTTTTATACATAGACTTAAAACATTATGGGGTTTCAAATGGATAGTAAACAATATACTTGCCGTGTTACATGGTCAGCAGAATATAATGAGTATGTTGGGTTGTGTGCTGAGTTTCCATCATTGTCTTGGCTTGATGCGGATCAGTCTAAAGCATTCTCAGGAATAGAGGAGCTCGTTGCTGATGTTGTCGCTGATATGATTAGCAATAATGAAAAAGTTCCTACACCACTCTCCGGGAAAATATAGTAGGCAGTTTGTTGTCCTTGTTCTCAGTGGTTCAACAAAAACTAGCCCTCGAAGCCGCAGAACGTGGCGTGGACATAAATTGTTTAGTAGGGGTCGTCTCAGGAAACGGAAAATATAGCACGCTAAGGATTTTCACTCCGACTTCTTTTAACGATATCCAACACGGTATTTTTGCTTAGATTGACCAGCCGACCGACTTGTCGATAAGAGTGTCCAGCAGACACCAACTCCAACACTTTAGGTGCCAGACGATCTGACTTGGTACGTTGACCAGGACGACGACCAAACACAACGCCCCGCGCTTGTGCCGCTGCTACACCAGAGCGCACACGTTCACGTAGTAAATCTCCCTCAAACTCTGCTAATGCAGACATCACAGAAGCCATGAGCTTTCCCTGAGATGTGGAAAGGTCAAACTGCAAACCTGTTTGTGCCACCAGAGATACCCCGAAATGCCCAAGATCTTGTAATGACTGTACGAGATCCACGGTGCTTCTGCCCCAGCGTGTCAATTCCGTCACCAAGATGGCATCGATTTCACGAGATTGCGCCATGGTCATCAAGTATTTTCTTTGCAATCTCTCATCCTTACTGCCTGATGCAGTTTCTTTCCAAACACCGACAACATCGTAGCCGCAACGATTGGCGTAGGCACGTAGGTCATATTCCTGTCGTTCGCAGGACTGATCGTTCGTTGATACTCGGCAATAAATGGCCGCATTCTGTCCCAATTGAACCTCCTTGCGAAATTGCAGCGCAAAGCTAAGCGTGGCGGTACAAAATAATGTACCTTTAATAGTTTAGTTTATTTGGGACTAATGAGCCATGCCGCGCCATTCTATTTTGTCGTCCACGGAATTGGGAAGCCTGTTCGAAATTCCAGATGATAGAGCTTTTATGCTTCAGCATTACACTCTGAGTGATTCTGATAAATCCATAGTCCATCAACATCGAGGGGCATCCAACAAGCTAGGCTTTGCAATTCAACTTTGCTACATGCGTTACCCTGGAGTGATATTGGGTATTAACGACGAACCATTCAAACCCTTACTTTTCATGATGGCTGCTCAACTTAGTATATCAGTGGACTGCTGGAATGATTATGGTCAGCGCGAGCAAACAAGACGAGAACATATTGCCGAATTGAAAAAAGTTTTTGGGTTCAAACTATTCACCTTGAGTGACTATCGGCAATCGGTCAATATGATGGTGGATTTGTCCCTTCAGACAGATAAAGGTCTTATTTTAGCCACAACTCTCGTTGAAAATTTACGACAAAAATCAGTCCTTTTGCCAGCTATAAATGCAATTGATAGTATTTGCGCAGAAGCAATCACATCTGCCAACCGCATAATTTATACTGCTTTGACGAGCTCACTTTCAGAAACTCATCGTCAAAATATAGATGCTTTGCTGAACCGTAAAGAGGGCAGCAAACTGACAATATTGGGGTGGCTTAGACAGTCACCAGCTAAACCAAACTCAAAGTACATGCTTGAGCACATTGAGCGGCTGAAGTGCTTACAAGCCATCGATCTACCTGAAGACATTGGAAAACACGTTCATCAAAATCGCTTACTGAAAATTGCTCGCGAAGGTGGGCAAATGACTCCTGCTGATTTGGCCAGATTTGAATCTCAACGTCGATATGCCACTTTGGTAGCAATCGTTGTGGAGAGTATGGCCACGATCACCGACGAAATTATTGACCTGCATGATCGCATTATTGGAAAGCTATTTGCTATCGCAAAAAATAAACACCAGCAACAATTTCAATCATCAGGTAAAGCGATCAACGACAAAGTGCGTTTGTATGGGCTTATCGGGAAAGCCTTGCTAGATGCCAAGCAAAATGGCAGTGATCCGTTTGCCGCCATCGAAACTGTTATTTCATGGGATGCTTTTGCAGCAAGTATTACTGAGGCAGAAAAACTGGCGCAACCCGAAGACTTTGATTTTTTACCACGAATTGGCGAGAGCTATGCAACTTTACGCCGTTACGCGCCAGAACTTCTTGCCATACTTAAATTGCGTGCTGCCCCAGCAGCAAAAGATATGCTTGCCGCTGTAGAGTTGCTCCGCAGCATGAATGTTGATAATACACGAAAAATCCCCTCTAATGCTCCAATAGCGTTTATCAAAAAACGGTGGGCAAGACTAGTCTTTACCGATGATGGTATTGATCGCCGCTATTACGAAATATGTGTGTTATCTGAACTTAAAAACTCGCTACGGGCTGGGGATCTCTGGGTACAAGGCTCTCGCCAATTCAAAGACTTCGATGAGTATTTAGTGACTGCTGATAAATTTAATCAGCTAAAACAGTCCAATGAGTTACCTCTAACCATTACTACTGATTGTGATCTATATTTGCAAAGTCGCCTTTCACTATTGGAGCAGAAATTAGCAATCATTAATCGCATGGCAGCGACCAACGATTTGCCTGATGCGATGATCAATCAATCTGGTCTAAAAATAACACCTCTCGATGCCGTGGCTCCTGATACAGCCCAAACTTTAATTGACCAAACAGCAATGCTGTTACCACATATCAAGATCACCGAATTATTAATGGAGGTCGATGAATGGACAGGCTTTACTCGACACTTCACTCATTTGAAAACGGATGACACTGCGAAGGATAAAGCGTTATTGCTCACGACCATACTGGCTGATGCAATTAATTTAGGGCTGACGAAAATGGCCGAATCATGTCCTGGTACAACTTATGCCAAACTCTCATGGCTACAGGCTTGGCATATCCGTGATGAAACTTATTCAACGGCATTGGCCGAATTGGTGAATGCTCAATTGAAACAACCTTTCGCTGAAAACTGGGGAGATGGCACTACCTCCTCATCAGATGGCCAACGCTTCCGCGCAGGTGGCAGAGCTGAAAGTACAGGACATATCAATCCAAAATATGGCGCAGAGCCTGGAAGGTTATTTTATACACACATTTCTGATCAATACGCACCATTTAGCAGTAAGCTGATCAATGTGGGCGTTCGTGATTCAACCTATGTTCTTGATGGGCTGCTGTATCACGAGTCTGATTTACGCATCGAGGAACACTACACCGATACGGCTGGATTCACCGACCATGTTTTTGCACTCATGCACATGCTAGGGTTTCGATTTGCACCACGAATTCGTGATCTGGGCGATACGAAACTCTATATTCCAAAGTCAGACATAGACTATGCCGCACTTAAACCCATGATTGGCGGCACACTGAATATCAAACAGATTCGTACTCATTGGGACGATATTTTGCGTCTGGCCGCATCAATCAAGCAAGGGACTGTCACAGCGTCGCTAATGCTACGTAAACTCGGTAGTTATCCACGACAGAATGGTTTGGCATTGGCATTACGAGAGCTGGGGCGTATTGAGCGCACACTGTTTATCTTGGATTGGTTGCAAAGCGTAGAACTACGCCGTCGGGTTCAAGCTGGATTAAATAAAGGTGAAGCCCGTAATGCATTAGCGCGCGCCGTTTTCTTTTATCGATTGGGTGAGATTCGAGATCGAAGCTTTGAGCAACAGCGTTATCGAGCCAGTGGCTTGAATCTAGTGACCGCCGCCATTGTATTGTGGAACACGGTTTATTTAGAGAGAGCGACTAACGCCCTACGAGGGCATGGTCGCACAGTCGATGATACCTTGCTGCAATATCTGTCACCGCTGGGGTGGGAGCACATCAATTTAACTGGGGATTATCTATGGCGAAGCAAAGCCAAGATAGGTGGTGGAAAATTTAGGCCATTGCGCGCAATTGAAAAACCTTAGCGTGCTATATTTTCCGTTTCCTGAGACGACCCCTACAAGGGCCGTAAGCCGTCACTGACTCCTGAACAAGTGGCTCTGCTGCATCAACGTCTTGAATCTGGCGACTACAAAACCAAGCGAGCATTGGCGAAGGAGTTTGGGATTTCTGCGCCAACGCTGTATCGGTATCAGTAGTAGTTCCAGCTATTTGATATTATTTGTCTATCTATTGAAAATTTTTCTGAGTAAAACAGGGTCGGCATCCTGAACTGAGCTTGCTCCAATTTTATTTGCTGCTAACCGTAAACAGGAATCGACCGATACAAACCAACTTGCCATCAAGTAGTAACTGAACCGATACTGTCGTAATGCGCCGACCCGCACGAACAATACTGGGGACTGCCTGTAACGTACCTATAAATGCTGGCCGCAGGTAATCAAAGGTCATCGTGGAGCATAAGGGCAGCTCATTATCACCACGCTGACGGGCAAGATAGGCGGCGGCGGCCACTTCACCAAAACTCGCGAGAATGCCGCCATGAAACGTGCCAATCATCGGGTTGCCGATATGCGAATCACGAAAGTCCATAAAGTACTGTATTTCTCCATGTTGCATTTCCTCACGAAAACCTAGAAAATCGACAAAAGGCTCGTCACACAATTTTAGTGGGGGTGTTTCCGCGCTCATCTGATTTACTATACTCATATCACTCGCCTCGCGCTTCATTGCTGTCAAAAGAGGGTCCCATCGTGCCGATTGCGAAAGAACCAGTGACAGTAGCCAGTAGCTCACCACTGTCTTCTGCAACCGCTCGGCCCGTGATAAAGGCCACCGTATCGGTTCTACCAATGCAATCCACTATCGCCTTTAAACCTACCGCAGAGGGAATACGTCGCAAAAAATCGACACGCAAATCAATAGTGGCAATCGGCTCTAACGACCGCAATGACGAAAAAATAGATAAGCCGCAAGTCGTATCCAGCAGCGTCACCAAAGCCCCTCGATGCAGTGAGCCTTTACGGTCAGAGAGTTGCTCAGAGAAGGGCATCGTCATCTCGGCATGACCATCGCTCACTGCACCAACACTAATATTGAACATATTGAATAAAGGGTGATTAGTACCAAAAAACGCCTTAGCCATGGTCAGGTGTGCCGTGTTATTACTGTCCATTTTTGAACTCCCGCCATTGCTGGCTGATTTTATTGCGAAAAAATTAGCGGCACGTCTCAAAGTGCAAGGGCGGCATCTGTATAATTACGTTCGGCCTGCATCACCGCCACAATGGCCTCTTCAATGGCGGCATATGGAAAGTTTGTGCTTTCCGAGGCAGACTTCAAACACATGGCTAATGCCGTCCATGCTTTTTCGCAAGCCCTCATTAACAGGGGCAGTCGATATTGCTGTACACTTGCGTCATAGTGAACCGCTTCATCAAGGAATTCAGCGTACATTTTGCGGAAGCCGCCGCCACCTGTGCCACGCTTTTCAATAATTTGGTAGGCAAATCGGGTCGTCCAGTGCCAATCGCCTGTGGCTCCCCAACGACTCAGTTCGGCCAGCCATGTTTCCAGTGCCGATATGCCACTCACAGCTAATGACTTGGCGTTGTCATGGATGACACCGGTAATCATCTCGGGGGTAATTTCGCCTTGAAACGCGGTGGGCGTGAACATATTGCCATAGTGAATAAATGGGGGCTGTGTAGAAAAACGTGCGCGGGTCAGTGCCTCTCGCGTCACCGACAAAACACTCGGACGCTCGGTATCGGTGACAAATACCGCACCTGTCTCTGGATTTCTCGACCAAGCGGCTATGGCGTGACCGGGAAAGTGCGTGCTGCTGTTGAAGTAAGGTAAATAAAAAATATCCGTCAGCAACAGGGTGGGGTGACCCGCATCCAAACATTTCTCCAGCGCGGTGGCTGCCGATTCGGGTGACTCGAAGGTTTGCCACTCAAAGGGTATACCGATACTTTCAAATACGCGCGCTTCAAACCCCAAAGACCGCACATGCACTAAAAATGGCACAGGGGCGTCAGCCATTTCCAAATAGGTCACGCCAAGCCCTGAGCCTAATCCAAAGCACATGGCCTCGGAAATATTCAGCCCATTAAACTCGAGCAAATCACGAATTGCGGAGCTGCCACAATGCCTCCCGATGGCGTGCGTGATACGGGATGGAGTCTTATAGTTGGTCACAGGTTTTTTGCCTCTTCGTGAAAATCTGGATTAAGGATGCCTCTTGTCATCATCTGCCATATCGCATCCGCGATCTGTTCAAGATTGTACTTACCATTTTCTTTATACCAAGTGGCAGCCCAGTTTATTGCTCCTAGCCCAATCAGTCTTAACAGATCTGCATCCACATCGTTTCGGATACAACCATAAGACTGCAGATCATCAAGAATTGTCTGCCAATATCGCTCGTATCTGTCTCTCTCAGCAATAATCTGCTCACGTGCGACTCCATGTACCGAGCGCCACTCAAACAACAACACATAAACCATATCGTCACCCGACATAAGGATATCGACATGTGTCTGCAGTGCCGATTGCATTTTTTTGAGTGGATCTTGAATCGCGGAAGTCGCCTCAACAATCCTGTAAATAGTTCTCTCAATAGCAAGCCGCATCATATCAACCAAAATATCGTCTTTACTACGATAGCGGTAATGCAGACTGCCTGGAAGAATACCACAAGCACTGGCAATTTCTCGCACACTGGTACGCTCAAAACCCTTTTCTCGAAACAGCTTGGCAGAAGCGGCTAATACTCTCTCGCGGTCAGCAACTTCGACTCGCGTAGATTCACTACTCAACATAGTTTGACTCATAACATTATATCAATAAGACAGGTTACTCGACTTGGTCAAGTCGAGTCGAGTCTTTCACGGTCTCTCCTGATCTATACAGCTTTTGCAATGGGGACATTAAAAACAATTCGTGACGCTTCCATAGGGTCTTGATGCTTATCATATTCAGCCAGCCAAGAATTAACCTTTTCTGGGATTTCGGTGTCGCTAGGATGGAAACCTGGCTTAAACCAGTCCAGATAGCGTGGAATAAGTCTGGTAATCAGGCCACGTGGTCCATAGAGGCGATAAAATCCCTTAGCAAGCACCAATGGCTGACCTTGTAGTTTGTCAATTTTCAACATATGCCAAAGAACTGAGCCAACCACCGCATGTACCAGTAGCGTTCCGATAATCAAAGCAGATGCGCGGGTGAAATACCCCCCACCTGCCGCTGTTTCGTAAACATCAAAGGCTACTGTTTTGTGTTCGACTTCTTCTACCCCATGCCACATGAACATGGCACGCATTGCGGGATGAGCATTCTTGAACATCTCACCCTCACCCTCCATAGCACCCTCGCCTAGTACAGCAGTAATATGTTCAAAGGCAGCTGTCATGGCCAACAGATACTTGGCGGGCAGGTGTTTTTGGGAGAGCCGAATAAATAATTTGAATCTTGCGATGACCTTTTCGACATGAATGCCTTGCGACTGCATCACCGCATTATACTGGTCATGCACAATGCCATGTTGCGCTTCTTGGCGAAAAAAGTTTTTGATATCTTCTCTCAGTTTAGGATCTGTGACCAGATCCTGATAGTTACGCACCGACTGAATAAAAAAACGCTCTCCATCGGGGAAGTGAATAGAAAGTGCATCAAAGAAGCGTGTTAACACCGGGTCACCGTCGTTCCAAAAAACTGGAACATCACTTAAATCAAACCGCGGCTTACGTGGCTGGATATTGATCATATGAGTCATGGCGAGAGTTTCCTTGTAAAGGCATCGAATGTCTGTAAACCTGCTATCACATTTGACCTTGAGCAATATTTTTCACCTTGGTCAGGCACAGCAAATATCACACAAGAATTCAACGGGTATTGGTCAAATGACCAAATGCATATTTTGAATATATATTGGTCGATTGACCAAATGTCAAGCCTGTCCTCAAAATTTGATAGAATGAGTTAACAACGCAGCAGGTGAGCCAGATCATCTTTGACATCGAATATAGCTACCAGACCTTTTGGCAGAGGTGTTTTTTTAATGTTAGTTTTTTTACATTAGAGTGTGTTGACGTTTGAAAATATTGATTGCAAATTGGAGGCAGACTCAGAGAATTAAAGCTCTCCCCATCCGAGTCCACCATGCCACGCTTTATGCTGAACGACCAACATTGAGCAAAGATTTCTCCTATGCTCAAGCAACAGGACATTGATCACAAACCAAATTTACGGCTCACCGTAGAAGCCATGCTCTACAGAATGTGGGTGAAATGTCCATGGCTAGACCTACCTCCTGACTGAGTTTGGTCAGCAGCCTAATCTCTACAAAAGATACAACGACTGGTCAGCAAAAGGTTTTTTCCAAAGCATACTCAGGGTTTTATCTACTGACTCTGATATAGAGTAGGGGTTATGGATAGCAATTACGTCAAGGCACATCAACATAATGCACGTGCTGCAACTCACGATCAGGAGGCGATTGGCTTAAGTCGAGGTAGCAAGACAAGTAAGATCCATCTTGCCGTAGATGGGTATGGATTACCCATCGTGTTTGCGATCACGGGTGGTGAATTACACAAAGCCAAAGCTGCACCTGACTTGCTCTCACAGGTATCTATCGATGCCATTCTGATTAACATCTGAATCAGCGTAATGCAAATCTAGCCTGATGTAGTTTTAAGCTACCCCATCAACGCCTGTACCGCAATCGACTCATCCGCCAACCGCAGTGGATCGACCGCCGTACCAGCCGTGATCAGCTTTTTGCTTAGCATAAACTCCTGCGGACGATTCACACAATCCGCCGCAATCAGGCGACCCGCCTGCAAATAAAACGCTGCAAAGCTACGCCTTTGCTGCACATCACCCCGAATCACGATCTGATCATACCCCTGACTGAGTCCCGCAATCTGCAACTTTAGATCATACTGATCTGACCAAAACCAAGGCAAACTCTTCGAGGTCCGCTGTAAGCCACACAAGGTCGCCGAGGCAATTTTGGCCTGTTCATTGGCGTTTGGTACCGACTCCAAGCGCATCCGCCGCTGATAAATCGGATTAAACGCATTGGCACAATCCCCGATGGCCACAATCTCTGGCGCACTGGTACGGCAATACTCATCAATCACAATACCATTGTCCACCTGCAAGCCCGCGTCCAGCGCCAACTCGATATTCGGTACAACCCCGACCCCGATGATCACCAGATCTGCATCGAACATCGAACCATCGGCACACAGCACCGCTTGCGCCCGCCCCTCACCCGTGATCGCCGTGACCGACACACCGGTATGAATCGTCACACCCTGTTCGCGATGAATCCGCGTATAAAAGTCCGACACTTCCGGTGCAGTTACCCGCTGCAAAATCCGCTCGGCGGCTTCCAAGACCACCACCTGCATGCCCTGCTCGGTCAATGCGGCGGCTGTTTCAAGACCGATATAGCCACCACCGATCACCACTGCTTTGCCGTTGGGTTGTACAAATGGCTGGATAGCCTGTACATCGCTGATATTTCTAAGATAATGCACACCTGCCAAATCAGACCCAGCCAGCGACACCGTCCTGACTCGTGCACCGGTACACAGCGCCAACTGGTCATACGCAAGCGTACTGCCATCTTGTAGTGTCACGCTGCGCGCTGCCCGATCAATCGCAACCACCCGCCCGTGCCGAAATTCGATCTGATTTTTTTGATAAAAAGCGGCTGGCCGAATCAATAACTCATCGACCAGTTGTGCACCGCATAAAAAGGTCTTGGACAACGGCGGTCGATGATACGGCAAATACGGCTCATCGCCGATCACCACAATCTCGCCCTGCCAGCCATCTGGCCGCAGACTTGCCGCCAACTGCGCCGCAGCATGACTTGCGCCAATGATGACGATTGTTTGCATATGAATTCACTCAGTTCATGGTTGATGCACAGCATCAATTGTTGCCGACGACAGTTGCAAAATGCCTCTGTCGCCTATTTTGATACCTACGCTTTGGCAGTCAGTTTGACCATCATCTTGGCATAGCCGCGCACAAAGTTAGACTGCACCAACTCTGGCTCACCCAATACCTCAATATTGTCGAAGCGAAGCAATAACTCCTCCCACAGAATCCGCAACTGCATCTCGGCCAAGCGATTGCCCATACAGCGATGCACACCAAAGCCAAATGACAAATGATTGCGTGCACCTTTACGATCAATCAAAAACGCATCTGGCTGTTCAATCACCCGCTCGTCACGATTGCCCGAGGCATACCACATTAAGATCTTGTCGCCCTTACGGATGGTTTGGCCGTGCATCTCGATGTCTTGCTTGGCGATGCGACGCATATACGCCAGTGGGGTCTGCCAGCGAATGATCTCGGACACCATATTTGGAATCAGGCTCGGTTGGTTTTTCAGTTTGACAAACTGCTCAGGAAACAGGTTCAGCGCATATACCCCGCCGGTCATGGAGTTCCGCGTGGTGTCATTCCCACCGACAATCAGCAAGGCCAAATTGCCCAAAAACTCCATCGGACGGTGAATCAAATCCTTGGTATCGTCATTGCTCAGCATTAAGCTAATCAAATCAAATCCCATCGGCTCACCTGCCGCTTGCTGAGCCGCCTTGGCATGCCACAGCGCGGCAAACTGCTTGGCCATATCAGCGGCGGCATTAAAAAGCACATCGTTGTCGCTAATCTCACCGCCCGTGGCTTCTGCGCTGCCCGCCAACGTATCAGACCAGTACACCAGCTTGTGCCGCTGTTCATACGGAAAATCTAACAAGGTCGCCAGCATGCGTGCGGTGATTTCTTTGGACACCCGCTCCACCCAATCAAACGGCGTATCGAGCGGCAAATCATCCAAAATCTCTTGTACCCGACTGCGGATCAGCCCTTCCATTTCTTTTAAATTTTTCGGTGCGACCACACCTTGTACCGCTTGACGCTGCACATCGTGCTTAGGCGGATCCATTGCAATAAACATTTCCACATCCAGTCCGGCGGGCGGCTTGCCAATCACAATCACCGGTTCCGCCGAAAACAGCTCGTGGGATTTGTCCACGAACACAATATCGTCATAACGGGTAATCGACCAAAATGCACCGAATGGACTGCTTTTTTGGTAATGAACAGGACGCTCGTCGCGTAGCCGCTTAAAGTATGACTGCCATTGATGCTGTCGATATAAAAACGGATTGCTCATATCGATGTCTTCGAGCTTGAGCGTGGCAACATCGGGGATTGGCTTTTCTACAAAATCAGGGAACGGTTGCGCCTGTGTCACCCGTTGCTTGACCTTTTGGAACACCTGCATGCCTTTCACTTGTAAATGCATGGGTATCGGCAGCAGGGCTGAAATTTGGTTTAGTGTGGCTTGCATGTTTTTCATGATTCATTCCTCAATGATGATGCTTAACAGCTGTTGAAATCTGCCGTCACTACATTTGAAACTCAGGCAAATGCACCACCATGCCATCCATTGCATCGGACAATTGAATCTGGCACGCCAAACGAGACGACGCCGTACCTTCTGGTACCATCTCTAGCATGCGCGCCTCTTCGTCATTGGGCTGTCCTGTCGCCGCCAGCCAAGCACCGTCAACGATCACATGACAGGTTCCACAAGCACATTCGCCACCGCAATCTCCATCAATGCCGGATACGCCGTGATCGATAGCCAGTTGCATCAGCGACTTGCCCGCTTCGATGTCAAGTACGGTGGCGGTACCGTCATACTCGATCAATGTAATTTGACCCATTATTACTACTCCTGTGTGGTATACGGTTGCTGGTGACGCCGATGAAAATAGCCATCCCTCTTTACTCATAATAGACATGTATCCATACTGCTTACAGGTCTCTTGTTGACAATATAGGGTCATTAAAAGACGATTATGGCGCTGTAGCCCCATCGTCGATTGCATTTTTCTAGTCGATGTTCTTTCATACTGGTCTGTTATTGAGGTGTTTGAGCCATGTTGCATCCAAGTCTGCTGACTGGTCTCGCCAGTACAAGTGAATCTGCTAATATCCCCTGTAGCTATACCCGTCTGATTGGCCGAGAGCTGGACTTGCAGGCGCGTGACCTACCTAAACTATTAAAATTCACCACGCTGACCGCTGAACAACTGATGCGTGACGACACGATGATCACGGCCAGCCAACAGATTCAAATCTTACAAAATAGCTTGGAGTTGTCCGCATCCGATCAGTTTGGCTTGCGTTTAGGGCAGCGGCTCACGCCGTCAACACATGGCTCGATGGGCTTTTTAATCAATAGCAGCCCGAACTTATTGGCCGTGTTACAAGCGTTTCAAACTTTTTTGCCGACCCGTATGAGTTTGATTAGGCTCGAAACACACACCAATGCTGAGTGGACGACCTGCTTGATTTTCTTTGAGCAGACCTTGAGTCATGCAGTACATCGGCTACTGTCCGAAACTGTTGCGGTGATTTTTTCGGAATGTGCCGAATTTATTGTTGGACGACCGCTGACCGAGGCGGTGATTCAGTTTAGCCATCCCGCCCCCGATCATCATGCCTGTTACGCGGATTATCTTGCCGGTACCTATCAGTTTGATCAGCCACAACTGTCGATCCGAGTGCCGACCGAGTTGTGCTTGATTGCCAATGCATCCGCGCAGCACGATAGCTATCTGCTGGCGATGCAACAATGCGAAATGATCCTCAACCGGCTCAAGACCCAACAACACAGCACCACCTACCAAGTGCAAAAAGCCATGCTGTCCTATCCGCTCGGGCAACTGAGTGAAGAGGATCTGGCTGCAGCCTTGTTTATGAATAAGCGTACGCTGGCCAGACGTCTGGTCAAAGAGAACACGAGTTACCGGCTGATTCGAGATCGGATTTTATCTGAGAAAGCCAGTAGTTATTTACATGACCCTCAAATATCGGTCGAGGCAATTGCCAGCTTACTGAATTACCACGACTCTGCTAATTTTCGGCGCGCGTTTAAACGCTGGTTTGGTGTATCACCAAGTGCTTATCGGCGAAAAATCACCCATCGGCAAGAAGAAAATGACCTGAGAGAATGAGGTTGTTCGTATGATTGTTAATACGTTGAAACATCAATACGCCCTAGAAAAATACCTTAAAACGCTATGTCAGAGATGGCAATCATATGGCAGCCCTCCACTTCCAATCCGATAACCTCAACTCAACCCAACGCTTGCAACCCGCTGTGAACTCTGTAGAGGTTTTAATTCCCATTGCAGCCCATCCACCGTCAATGTCTTCAGTTAGGGGTCGTCTCAGGAAACGGAAAATATAGCACGCTAAGGATTTTCACTCCGACTTCTTTTAACGATATCCAACACGGTATTTTTGCTTAGATTGACCAGCCGACCGACTTGTCGATAAGAGTGTCCAGCAGACACCAACTCCAACACTTTAGGTGCCAGACGATCTGACTTGGTACGTTGACCAGGACGACGACCAAACACAACGCCACGCGCTTGTGCCGCTGCTACACCAGAGCGCACACGTTCACGTAGTAAATCTCCCTCAAACTCTGCTAATGCAGACATCACAGAAGCCATGAGCTTTCCCTGAGATGTGGAAAGGTCAAACTGCAAACCTGTTTGTGCCACCAGAGATACCCCGAAATGCCCAAGATTGTTGACGCTCACTTAATATTGACCAGCGATGCTCGTTGAATATTGACCAGGCATTTAAGCAATGTAGCGTACTACACTGCTGTGGATAAATCGATCAATTGCTGTTGCTTTTTCTTCACTGATCGACGGTTAAAATAACTCTCCTTTCTCTGCTTCTCGTTTCTTTATACGCTGCTTGGCTTCCTCCGTGCTTTGCTTAAAACGATAGGATTCATTACCCGTTTCGATGATATGGCAATGATGAGTCAGTCGATCCAGCAGTGCAGTCGTCAACTTAGCATCACCAAATACATTGCTCCATTCCGAGAAGCTCAAGTTCGTCGTAATGATAGGGGTCGTCTCAGGAAACGGAAAATATAGCACGCTAAGGTTTTTCAATTGCGCGCAATGGCCTAAATTTTCCACCACCTATCTTGGCTTTGCTTCGCCATAGATAATCCCCAGTTAAATTGATGTGCTCCCACCCCAGCGGTGACAGATATTGCAGCAAGGTATCATCGACTGTGCGACCATGCCCTCGTAGGGCGTTAGTCGCTCTCTCTAAATAAACCGTGTTCCACAATACAATGGCGGCGGTCACTAGATTCAAGCCACTGGCTCGATAACGCTGTTGCTCAAAGCTTCGATCTCGAATCTCACCCAATCGATAAAAGAAAACGGCGCGCGCTAATGCATTACGGGCTTCACCTTTATTTAATCCAGCTTGAACCCGACGGCGTAGTTCTACGCTTTGCAACCAATCCAAGATAAACAGTGTGCGCTCAATACGCCCCAGCTCTCGTAATGCCAATGCCAAACCATTCTGTCGTGGATAACTACCGAGTTTACGTAGCATTAGCGACGCTGTGACAGTCCCTTGCTTGATTGATGCGGCCAGACGCAAAATATCGTCCCAATGAGTACGAATCTGTTTGATATTCAGTGTGCCGCCAATCATGGGTTTAAGTGCGGCATAGTCTATGTCTGACTTTGGAATATAGAGTTTCGTATCGCCCAGATCACGAATTCGTGGTGCAAATCGAAACCCTAGCATGTGCATGAGTGCAAAAACATGGTCGGTGAATCCAGCCGTATCGGTGTAGTGTTCCTCGATGCGTAAATCAGACTCGTGATACAGCAGCCCATCAAGAACATAGGTTGAATCACGAACGCCCACATTGATCAGCTTACTGCTAAATGGTGCGTATTGATCAGAAATGTGTGTATAAAATAACCTTCCAGGCTCTGCGCCATATTTTGGATTGATATGTCCTGTACTTTCAGCTCTGCCACCTGCGCGGAAGCGTTGGCCATCTGATGAGGAGGTAGTGCCATCTCCCCAGTTTTCAGCGAAAGGTTGTTTCAATTGAGCATTCACCAATTCGGCCAATGCCGTTGAATAAGTTTCATCACGGATATGCCAAGCCTGTAGCCATGAGAGTTTGGCATAAGTTGTACCAGGACATGATTCGGCCATTTTCGTCAGCCCTAAATTAATTGCATCAGCCAGTATGGTCGTGAGCAATAACGCTTTATCCTTCGCAGTGTCATCCGTTTTCAAATGAGTGAAGTGTCGAGTAAAGCCTGTCCATTCATCGACCTCCATTAATAATTCGGTGATCTTGATATGTGGTAACAGCATTGCTGTTTGGTCAATTAAAGTTTGGGCTGTATCAGGAGCCACGGCATCGAGAGGTGTTATTTTTAGACCAGATTGATTGATCATCGCATCAGGCAAATCGTTGGTCGCTGCCATGCGATTAATGATTGCTAATTTCTGCTCCAATAGTGAAAGGCGACTTTGCAAATATAGATCACAATCAGTAGTAATGGTTAGAGGTAACTCATTGGACTGTTTTAGCTGATTAAATTTATCAGCAGTCACTAAATACTCATCGAAGTCTTTGAATTGGCGAGAGCCTTGTACCCAGAGATCCCCAGCCCGTAGCGAGTTTTTAAGTTCAGATAACACACATATTTCGTAATAGCGGCGATCAATACCATCATCGGTAAAGACTAGTCTTGCCCACCGTTTTTTGATAAACGCTATTGGAGCATTAGAGGGGATTTTTCGTGTATTATCAACATTCATGCTGCGGAGCAACTCTACAGCGGCAAGCATATCTTTTGCTGCTGGGGCAGCACGCAATTTAAGTATGGCAAGAAGTTCTGGCGCGTAACGGCGTAAAGTTGCATAGCTCTCGCCAATTCGTGGTAAAAAATCAAAGTCTTCGGGTTGCGCCAGTTTTTCTGCCTCAGTAATACTTGCTGCAAAAGCATCCCATGAAATAACAGTTTCGATGGCGGCAAACGGATCACTGCCATTTTGCTTGGCATCTAGCAAGGCTTTCCCGATAAGCCCATACAAACGCACTTTGTCGTTGATCGCTTTACCTGATGATTGAAATTGTTGCTGGTGTTTATTTTTTGCGATAGCAAATAGCTTTCCAATAATGCGATCATGCAGGTCAATAATTTCGTCGGTGATCGTGGCCATACTCTCCACAACGATTGCTACCAAAGTGGCATATCGACGTTGAGATTCAAATCTGGCCAAATCAGCAGGAGTCATTTGCCCACCTTCGCGAGCAATTTTCAGTAAGCGATTTTGATGAACGTGTTTTCCAATGTCTTCAGGTAGATCGATGGCTTGTAAGCACTTCAGCCGCTCAATGTGCTCAAGCATGTACTTTGAGTTTGGTTTAGCTGGTGACTGTCTAAGCCACCCCAATATTGTCAGTTTGCTGCCCTCTTTACGGTTCAGCAAAGCATCTATATTTTGACGATGAGTTTCTGAAAGTGAGCTCGTCAAAGCAGTATAAATTATGCGGTTGGCAGATGTGATTGCTTCTGCGCAAATACTATCAATTGCATTTATAGCTGGCAAAAGGACTGATTTTTGTCGTAAATTTTCAACGAGAGTTGTGGCTAAAATAAGACCTTTATCTGTCTGAAGGGACAAATCCACCATCATATTGACCGATTGCCGATAGTCACTCAAGGTGAATAGTTTGAACCCAAAAACTTTTTTCAATTCGGCAATATGTTCTCGTCTTGTTTGCTCGCGCTGACCATAATCATTCCAGCAGTCCACTGATATACTAAGTTGAGCAGCCATCATGAAAAGTAAGGGTTTGAATGGTTCGTCGTTAATACCCAATATCACTCCAGGGTAACGCATGTAGCAAAGTTGAATTGCAAAGCCTAGCTTGTTGGATGCCCCTCGATGTTGATGGACTATGGATTTATCAGAATCACTCAGAGTGTAATGCTGAAGCATAAAAGCTCTATCATCTGGAATTTCGAACAGGCTTCCCAATTCCGTGGACGACAAAATAGAATGGCGCGGCATGGCTCATTAGTCCCAAATAAACTAAACTATTAAAGGTACATTATTTTGTACCGCCACGCTTAGCTTTGCGCTGCAATTTCGCAAGGAGGTTCAATTGGGACAGAATGCGGCCATTTATTGCCGAGTATCAACGAACGATCAGTCCTGCGAACGACAGGAATATGACCTACGTGCCTACGCCAATCGTTGCGGCTACGATGTTGTCGGTGTTTGGAAAGAAACTGCATCAGGCAGTAAGGATGAGAGATTGCAAAGAAAATACTTGATGACCATGGCGCAATCTCGTGAAATCGATGCCATCTTGGTGACGGAATTGACACGCTGGGGCAGAAGCACCGTGGATCTCGTACAGTCATTACAAGATCTTGGGCATTTCGGGGTATCTCTGGTGGCACAAACAGGTTTGCAGTTTGACCTTTCCACATCTCAGGGAAAGCTCATGGCTTCTGTGATGTCTGCATTAGCAGAGTTTGAGGGAGATTTACTACGTGAACGTGTGCGCTCTGGTGTAGCAGCGGCACAAGCGCGGGGCGTTGTGTTTGGTCGTCGTCCTGGTCAACGTACCAAGTCAGATCGTCTGGCACCTAAAGTGTTGGAGTTGGTGTCTGCTGGACACTCTTATCGACAAGTCGGTCGGCTGGTCAATCTAAGCAAAAATACCGTGTTGGATATCGTTAAAAGAAGTCGGAGTGAAAATCCTTAGCGTGCTATATTTTCCGTTTCCTGAGACGACCCCTTTTCGGCATTAACCAAGAGTCTGCTTAAGCACAATTTTCTGGTGGGTAATCATAACTTTTGCCTCATTTGTGATGGATTGATCTATCTTGATTCTACTGAATCGGATCATCGGATTGCCAAAGCCGTAGGTGGGCAAGGTGTTCTAGAGAATGGTCTGCTGGTTCATCCCATCTGTAATAGAATGAAATCAGATCTGAGTCTGGAAGAGATTAGAGCGGATTTGTTTGGTGAATTACTGTATTAATCAACAGAGCGATGAGCTCATTTTTGCAGATGTATCAATGATTAATCACATGATTTAACTTTTGATACATTCAGCCAATGTGGTTATTTTTAATTCAGTCCAGAATCACAACCAGAAACTAGCTGTAGTTTCTGAATGACCGTCAAGGTCCTTAGTTTCGCCCATAGATTCCCTCTGTGGGCTTTTTTTTTGATCAAAAATTGTATAGATGCTCTAAAATAAACCTTTTAGCATTTCATAAGCAATTAGGATTAAGGCTGAGACCATCAGCACAACAAAAATGAGTTCCACTCTAGTTAACATCTTAGTTCCATTTACTTTTCACTTAATTTATATAGCAGTTAACTCGTAGCATCAATGAAATAACATGACATGGAAAATAATCAAAAAGACAGAATTTGGATTTTGATCAGATCTGCATGTTTACATGCTTCTACAGTAGCTTTGAATGTTTCACTTAACCTTTAAACTTTTCTTAAAACTAAATATATTTACATATACATTCTAAAATTTGATAGAATTTATTAAAACTTTAGATTCTAAGTGTAAATAATGAGAAGCGCTAATATTCGACGTGATGGCTACTTAAAATTTCTGAATACATGGCAAGACCGTGATGTCATTAAAGTACTTTCAGGTGTGCGTCGCTCTGGAAAATCCACCTTATTGGCGATGTTTCAACAAGACCTAAAAGCACAGGGTGTACAAGCCGAAAACATCATTGCCATCAACTTCGAATTTATGGAATTTGAAGAACTCACCGATTACCGTAAACTACATGATTATGTATTGTCCAAAGTTGATAAAAGTAAAAAAAACTATGTTTTTTTAGATGAAATACAACATGTTACAAATTTTGAGAAAGTAGTCGACTCTTTATATGTTCGGGATTATATCGATTTATATATTACAGGTTCAAATGCATTCTTTCTAAGTGGAGAACTTGCGACGTTACTCACAGGACGCTATATCGAGCAACATGTTTTACCCTTGTCATTCCAAGAGTTTAAACAGTGGCATATTGAAAATAATCCGATCATCCAACAATTATCCAATCGTGATTTGTATGCCATGTACACGCACAGTAGTTTCCCCTATACGCTTGCCATGACTAGTCAGCAGGAAACCTATGATTACTTGCAAGCGGTCTATGCCAGTGTAATGTTTAAAGATGTTATTCCTCGTTTGAATACTGCTGATATTAACTCTCTCGAGCGTGTCGCAAGATATTTGGCAAGCGTGACAGGCTCACCCATTTCCATCAATAAAATTAAAAATACCTTTGTTTCAAGCGGGGTTAAAATCTCATTTGAAACAGTAAAACGCTATATTCAGGGCTTACAGGACAGTTTGTTATTTTATAGTGCCGCACAATTTAAAGTACGCGGGCGTGAGTTATTACAATCCTCTGAAAAATACTATTTAGTTGATGTCGGATTGCGCCGGATTATGTTGCCTGATGCTAATGCTGATCAAGGTCATATCTTAGAAAATGTGATTTATCTTGAGCTTGTCAGACGAGGTTATACGGTCTATGTAGGGCGGGTTGATGAATATGAAATTGATTTTGTTGCTGTCGATACTTTACAGAATTTAACTTATTATCAGGTGGCATTAGAAACGCTCAATGAGGAGACACTCAGCCGAGAGTTACGTCCATTACAGAAAATTTCTGATTCGTATCCCAAATATTTACTTACCTTAGACACGATAGGGGCTGAAGCAAATTATAATGGTATTGTAAAAATGAGTGCTCTCGATTGGTTGCTATCTGAAAATAAGTAAAGTTGAGGGTAGACATGAATACTCTTATTTATTGATTAAAACTCAAAGACTTTTCAGCATCATCCAAGAATGTATTCAAGCATAATTTCTGCTCCAATTGTGATGGATCGATTTACCTCGATTCGATTGAGTCAGACCCTCATGATTGAGCCAGAGTCGCTTACTGAAAGTAGCGAGAATTGCGCTGGAGTTTCTGAAGGATATTAATTCCTTAGTTTGCCCATTCATCCATCTGGGCATTTTTTTTGATTAAAATACAATGCGGTTCTTGCTAAAAAATGACGGCACCCACCATAAAACACAATATTCCAAAAATAATCCAAGGCCAGATCTTTGTCTTCGGTTGTTCTAAATTCTGAGGATTATATTCCGTGTGTTCTAGCGATGTCGGTTGTGGAACACGGGTCTTTTTAGAGTAAGGTTGGTGTTTAGAGTAAGATAGTCCCGTACCTGGAATGCCGACACTGGTTCGCGTACCTTTTTTCCCAATATTTAGAGAAGCACCAGGTTTGCCAATGCTGGCACTGCTGATGCCTTTATGGGTCAGATTAATTTTAAAACCCGGGAATAATTTAATACTTTTACGAAATCTAAAACCCATATTGCTCTCATTCTAAAACTTAGCTCAATTCACGCGCTATACCAGGATCCATGATCTGCTAGAGATCGTACTTTGACGGCTATCATCAGGATACTAGTATATTTTTTATCTGATGATTGCAATACTACCTTTAAATACCGTCAAAAATCTTTACTGTATATTTGCTGTAGGGTAATCTTAAAACTGCTATTTATTGACTGATTGGTATATGACGACAGATAAGCATGAGGTGCTTCTTAGGATGCGGGCGATCGAGCTCCTTGCATATTGGGAAGGTCGTTTGGTTACCAATCGTTTGATGAGCTGGTTTGGACTGAGTCGACAACAGGCTTCTGCGGATATCAAGCGCTATAATACGCTGTATAACCCCGATGCCTTGATTCATGATCCCTCAGTCAAGGGTTATGTGCCTAAAGCCAGCTTCCAGCCTGTACTGACTACAGCGCATATCAATGAATATCTCAATATGCTCTCGGGCTTGGTCAGTGAATCGCATGCCCTGATTGCGATGCCAGAACCGAATCTTGCAGCAGTTCAATTACCTGATCGCAGTGTGCGTCCTGAAGTCATCAGGGAAGTGTTGCGTGCCTGTCGAACACAAAGCTGTCTCAAAATTATTTATGCCTCCATGCAGAATCCGCAGTGGCATGAACGCATGATTTCCCCACATACCCTGGTGTATACCGGTTTTCGCTGGCATGTCCGTGCCTATTGCCATCAGAGCAAGCAGTTTAAGGACTTTTTACTCTCCAGAATTGATCGCACACCTGTTGTGGTGGCGATTGAGTCAGTAGACCCTGCTCAGGATCAGCAATGGCATGAAGAAATTGTACTGACGCTGATCCCGAATCCAAAATTGAATGAAGCTCAAAAAGCGCTGGTCGAAAAAGACTTCGGCATGCCTGATGGCAGATTACAGATTCCGGTGAAAAAAGCCCTGGCTCACTATACCTTGCAGCGCTATCAGGCCGCGATCACGCTGGCTGAGGCGGATGATGCCTTGAAATATCCCTTGGTACTACAACGCTCAGATATCGAAAAGCTGTCGTCTTACCTGTTTGATCAGGCCTCATAGGAGATTGGCCATGTTAGAACAATTTCATTATGACAGTGACCTGATTGGTGGCTCCCTGATGGTGCGTGAAAGCCGGCTGATCGCGGATCTGTTATTACGAGAAGCGACTCCAGAACAATGGCATCAGGCCATTCAGATTGACAATATTCTGCAAAAAAGAACTGCGGCTTCGGCGCAACGCAATGCCACCGCTATTCGCAAGCGCCTGGAGCGTTTAGAACCTGATTTCTGGAAAGCTTTGCGTGATGGCGATGATGAGCTGGCGACCCAGGTGGCTTTTTGTGGGGCTTTAGAACGGAACCTTTTACTGATTGAGTTTATGGAAACGGTGATGAGAGAGGCCTATATCTCTCAGGCTCAATACCTGGACAGTTATATCTGGTCAGATTTTCTGGAGAAGAACATTTTGTCTCAGTCAAAGAGCAGGGTGGAGGTGGACTTATTCCCGAAGGTCCTGCTAAACCAGGCTTCCTGTATACCATTGGCCTCAGTAATAAGGGCATGCCAGGCTTATACCGCTTAGAACTTCAAGTCACTAAAGGTTCAGGAAAATTGGCGACATCTGGCTTATGGAATTCAAGTAGTGCCAAAGAGCAGGTCAAGATTGCTTTTGATTACTTCAAGGCCAATGCATCCCGGATCTCGGGGGGGAGTAAGGTGCTGGAACATGATTTCCATTTACATGTGGTGGAATTACAGAATACCGGCCCGCTCAGCCATCTTGCTCTGCCAAGTTTAGTGGCTTTCGCTTCTGGCCTCTTAGGACGATCGGTTCAAAGTCAGATGGTGGTACTGGGTGATATGAGCTTGGGTGGTTCAGTGACACCGGTGGAAAGTATTGCCGAATGTCTGCAAGTTGCTTTTGATGCGGGTGCCAAGAAGGTTGCTTTGCCAATGAGTAGTGCGGCAGATATCCCAACGATTCCTGTGGAACTGTTTACCAAGTTCCAGACCAGCTTTTATGCAGATCCGGTAGATGCTGTGTTTAAGGGGCTAGGGGTGGATTAATTTCATATCTGTCTGGAAGAGTTACAGTAGATTGTTTTAAATTCAGTTTCTCAAGTTAAACACCATGTTGTAAAAGCATAATACTGCCTCTTTTAAAGAGCTAGTATTTTAGGGGGGATTACCCTTCATTTTTTCTTGATCAGATATCTGTTGTATTTTGACAGGATTTTGTTGATCTAAATATTTTTGATACCAAACACGCAATGTTTCAGGAGTACAACCGATTTTAGGATCAATAGCTGTGATTGCTGCCCAAGTAGAAGGATAATCTTTTTCAGATTCAATTAGGGTCTGTTGACATTTACTGTTCATAATTAAACCTATAAAGGTAGCCATAAAAATATACAGGC